>CANHGC010000070.1 GCA_947460045.1 Bacteroidota bacterium
CAGTGGATCGGTGGCTTATACTACCAAATTTTCCCCCACAAAGTAAAAAAGAAAGAGTATTTCGTGGTGATGCAATTCGATGGCCACAACATCAATTCCAACCGATCCATCATCGATGTGCTTAGTTTCGAGAAAGACGAAGAAGCCAGTGAACCCAATGTTTACAAACCCATTTGGGGCGCACCCCTTTTCCGCGATGGCCTGGAAGACCCTTCAGAAGATTACCGCGTGATTTTTGAATACCATAAATCTTCTCGCATTCTGATGCGCTACGAGGAAGAAAAAAAGACCATTGTGTTCGATGAAATCGGTCCGGCCTTCCCCTCTGCCGATGGCAATGCCTACTATTACATCCCCACGGGTGATTATTCAGGCTACAAACCCTCCAAGCGCGGCATTTTCACCAAAGAAGCCCTCGAAGCCACCGATTTCGGTCAAGGCATCCCAAATCCAACCATTTTTCGCTGATCACTCGGGCAAATATTGTCCCAACAAATCCATCTTCGCGCGGGTTTCCTGCCATTCCACTTCTACCTCTGAACCCGCGTTCACCCCGCATCCCGCAAACAGCGTATACCCGTTTTTTACGATTTTACTGCATCGCAAAGTCACGTAAAACACCGACTTCTGTGCACCAATCCATCCCAAATACCCCGCATACAAACCGCGGTCGAACCCCTCATTGCTTCTAAGCCACTCGCACGCCAACTGCTGAGGATATCCGCCCACCGCTGGGGTAGGATGCAATTTCTCTAACAAGCGCCAAGGTCGAGGCGATACACCCCCAAATTGCCATTCCGATACCAAATGTTTGATATTCCCCATCGCCAACTCCCCCAATCGCGATTCTTCAGCACCCACAATGCCCGATGATGCCAAAGCCTCGGCGATAAACCTGCTGGTCACCGTTTGCTCCAACCTCTCTTTGTCTGTCCACCCACTCTGCACCGCTGTCAATGTACCCGCCAACGCCATCACTTTGCCCACACCGCCTTCCACGGTCAACAAATTCTCTGGCGTAGCGCCCATCCAACAGCCCCATTCTGGATGCACAATCAAAAACAAAAATGCACTGGGGTGAGCATGGTGCAATTGCTCAAATACCCGCCAAACTGCATCCGCATCCATCTCTATTTGGCTCGATTTCACCCGGGCCGCCACCGCTTTTTCTAAATGTCCCGAGGCGATTTCGGTGCGAATCCCTTCGATCTCCCGCTCAAAAGCATCCCGAGAGGTGGTTGCCAACAATGGTTCCGTAATGAGCGCAGGAAAAATCAACGCCCACTTTTCGTAACACGCCATCCAACCCGAAACACGCTCGCTCACCACTATGCACTGTGCATTCAAATTCTGATCGAACGGTTGTATACAAAACAAATCCCCCGAAACACCCAATAAATCCGCAGGATTCGCAAGATTTCCTACCACAAATTGAGGCAAACTCTCTCCCGGTAAACGGAAAATCGCCCTCGCCTGTTGTATATTTGCCCCATCCTTCGTTAGTTCCATTTTCTATTGATCCCATGCAAAGTTCACCCTCCCACGCCATAAAAACAATGTATATCATCCGGCATGGGGAAACCAATTACAATCGATTGGGCATCGTGCAAGGTTCTGGCGTAGATACCGATATCAATGAACTCGGCCAACAACAAGCCGATGCATTCTATCAAGCCTACAAACACATCCCTTTTCAACGGATTTTTGTGAGCTCCCTCAAACGCACACACCAAACAGTAGCGCCCTTCGCCCCGCACAACATCCCCACTCAAATCATCCCAGAACTCAATGAGATCAATTGGGGCGTTTTAGAAGGTCAGCAGCCCAGCGAACATTCACGCCAAGAATTCTATGCGATGTTGCAAAGATGGCGAAACGGAGAACTCAACCAAGCCATCAACGGCGGCGAAACACCCGTAGCGATGGTGAAACGTCAAAAGCAAGGACTCAAAAAAATCGAAACCAGCCCCGAAAACCCCATCCTCATTTGTATGCATGGCCGGGCTTTGAGAGGTTTCCTGTGTTTGCTCACCAACACACCCCTTCACCAAATGGACGATTTCGAACACAACAACGTGTGCCTTTATATCGTGGAAAAACACCCCCACGAATCCCATTACCGCGTGAAAGTAAAAAACAGCCTCGATCACCTCACCCACCTGCGTTAACCCTCATGGACGATCAAACCATCCTCATTCACATCACAGACCGACAAGGCATAGAAACCGCCTTCGAAGCACCCACCGATATGGGCCTCAACTTGATGGATTTTTGTAGAGCCGTTGAACTCCCCGTAAAAGGCGAATGCGGCGGCATGGCCATGTGCGCAACTTGCCAAGTGTATGTGCTGAGCGAACATCAATTACCTGAACCCACAGACGATGAACTGGGCATGCTCGATCAAGCCTTCTTTGTGAAAAATAACAGTAGGTTGGGATGCCAAATTCACCTCCACAAAGCATTGAACGGACTCAAAGTTCAACTCGCTCCAGAAATTGATGGATAAATTTTCAAATATGTTGTTGAATTCATTGCATTTGGTTATCTTTGCAGTCCTTTTTAACAGAAATGGCAAATCATAAGTCCGCAATCAAGAGAATCAGAGCCAACGCTGCCAAGCGTGACCTCAACCGCTACCAGCACAAAACTGCTCGTAATATCGTTAAGACCATCCGCAAAGCCACCAGCAAAGACGAGGCTTTGAAGTTGTTGACCAACGCATTCTCTGCATTGGACAAGTTGGCGAAGCGCAACGTAATCCACAAAAACAAAGCTGGCAACTTGAAGTCAAGTTTGCAAAAGCACGTGAACTCTTTGGCGTAAGCCCAATCAGTTCCTTAGATATTAAAAAAGACGACCATTGGTCGTCTTTTTTGTTTTGTCCTAGCCACGAGTAACAATTACTTGTCCCAAGTAATCCCAAGGGCCAACAGTCCCTCCTCTATCCGCTGTAAACCGGTATTTCCCATACCGTGAGCTGCCGACACCTCAGCGCGCGTATATAACAACAAATCCTCAATCGTATTGATGTTCAACGAAAGCAAAGCACGAAGGGCTGGCGAAGCCAGCCCCCATGATAAAATACGTGTATCCATTTGTTGGCAACGATGTGCCATCGTCTGCTGTAAATGCTGATTCAATTGCAAATTACATCGACTCATAAAAGCAATTAATCAATCACCAATGTGCCCACCTTTTCGCCAGATACCAAACGCATCAAATTGCCTGGGGTATTCATATCAAAAACCACAATGGGTTTGTTGTTTTCCTGACAAAGCGTAATGGCCGTAAGATCCATCACCTCCAAGCCCAAATCATAGACCTTTTTGAAAGAAATTTCGTCATATTTCACAGCAGTTGGATTCTTTTCAGGATCGCTATCATAGATGCCATCTACACGCGTTCCTTTGATTACAACATCTGCCTCGATCTCTACAGCGCGCAATGAAGCCGCCGTATCTGTTGTGAAATAAGGATTACCAGTACCTGCACCAAAAATCACTACCCTACCCTTTTCCAAATGACGCATTGCACGTCTGCGAATGAAAGGCTCAGAAATTTGCTCCATTTTAATGGCCGATAACAATCGGGTGGTTAAACCAGCCTTTTCAAAAGACCCCTGCAACGCCATCGCGTTGATCATGGTTGCCAGCATACCCATATAATCACCAGTTGCACGGTCCACAACACCCCCTTGAGCGCCTTGAACCCCGCGGAATATGTTTCCACCACCAATCACCACCGCTACTTCCACTCCCGCATCCACAACACTCTTTACCTCTTTCGCATAAGCCTCCAACACTTTCGCATCGATTCCGTAGGATTGAGTGCCCAATAAGGCCTCTCCACTCAATTTCAATAATACTCTTTTGAATTTCATTTGACGTTGTAATATTAGCAAAAAAAATCCCTCTTTCGAGGGATTTGATATTTCTTAATTAACCGAGCTGAACTCGCTTGAAACTTGATACGGTGAGACCAGGCTCAACACCCGACAAATATTTCTCGATGGTCAAAGAACCATCTTTTACGAAATCTTGTGCCAACAAGGTAGATTCCTTGAAGAACTTCTCCAACTTACCGGTAGCGATACGATCAATCATGGCTTCAGGCTTACCTTCAGCACGTGCTTGCTCACGACCGATTTCCAATTCGCGCTCGATGGTCTTAGCATCTACACTGTCGCGATTCACAGCCACAGGGTTCATAGCAGCAATTTGCATCGCTACATCTTTACCCGCAGTGTGGTTGCTATCGTTGGCTGCATTGTTCAATTCTACCAACACACCCATGCGATTTGCACCGTGAATGTATGATACCACGTTTGAACCTTCTACCAACTCATACTTCGTTACATCGATCTTCTCACCAATCTTAGCAACTTCTTCCATCAAACGATCCGCAATGCTAACACCGTCGATGGTCAATGCCTTCAACGCGTCCACATCAGCAGGTTTGTTTTCCAAAGCCACTGTAGCGATATTTTTCGCCATTGCCACGAAATTTTCATTCTTGGCAACAAAATCAGTTTCGCAACTCACCAACACAATCACACCCGCACTGCGAGCATCATTGGTCAATGCAATCACACAACCTTCAGTTGCTTCACGATCGGCACGCTTGGCTGCAATCTTTGCACCTTTCTTGCGCAAAAAATCTACTGCAGCTTCAAAGTCACCGTTGGTTTCAACCAAAGCATTTTTACAATCCATCATACCCGCACCAGTCATCTGGCGGAGCTTGTTTACTTCTGATGCACTAATTGTTGTCATATCAATAAATTCAATTAAGCTTCAGCAGCAACTTCTTTTTCAGCCACTGGAGCCGCTTCATCTTCTGATTTTTCACGCTTGCGCTCCATGGTACCTTCGATGATCGCATCAGCGATTTCACGGGCAATCAATTGGATCGACTTAGATGCATCATCATTTCCAGGGATAGAATAGTCTACAACCGTTGGATCTGAGTTTGTATCTACCAAAGCGATGGTTGGGATACCCAAACGAGTAGCCTCAGATACCGCAATGTGCTCGCGCTTCACGTCGATAATGAAAATTGCACCAGGCAATTTGGTCATATCTTCGATACCGCCCAAAATCATATTCAATTTTGCCTTTTCACGGTCCAACATCAAACGCTCCTTCTTGTTGATACGCTCAAACGTACCATCCGTAGCCATCTTGTCGATGTTTTGCATACGCTTGATACTTTTACGCACCGTTTGGAAGTTCGTTAACATACCACCCAACCAACGCTCGGTTGTGAAAGGCATGTTGGCGCGCTTGGCCTCCTCAGCCACGATTTCTTTTGCTTGCTTCTTAGTAGCAACAAACAAAACTCTACGGCCTGAACGAGCAATATTCTTAGCAGCGGCTTTCGCCTCTTCTAATTTACTTTCGGTTTTTTTAAGGTCAATGATGTGGATACCATTCTGTTCCATAAAAATATATGGAGCCATTTTTGGATTCCATTTGCGGGTAAGGTGACCAAAATGTACACCTGCTTCCAACAAATCTTGCTGAGTATATGCCATGAGTATAATTAACGTTTAGAGAACTGGAAGCGACGACGAGCCTTTTTCTGACCTGGCTTTTTACGCTCAACCACACGTGAATCACGTGTCATGAAGCCTGCCTGTCTCAAAGGTGATTTCAATTCTGCATTGATATCTACCAACGCCTTCGAAATGGCCAAACGAACCGCTTGCGCTTGTCCGCTTACACCACCCCCACAAACATTTACCTGAATGTCGTACTTGCCGGCATTCTCTGTCAATGTCATTGGAGCCTGAATGGCTGATTGGTGCCAAGGAAGTGGGAAGTATACTTCCAACGCCTTCTTGTTTACAATAATGGTTCCGTTACCTTCTTTCAGGTATACGCGTGCTACAGCGGCTTTTCTTCTGCCTGAGGTGTTTATCATATGGCTCAGTTTTCAGTATTCATTACTTTGGGTTGTTGTGCAGCATGAGGATGATCAGTTCCCTCGTACACAAACAAATTGGTAAACAAACGACGGCCCAAACGATTCTTAGGCAACATCCCTTTTACCGCCATCTCAATCAAACGCGCTGGCTTTACGTTCTTCGCCAAGGTGCTTCTCTGTCCACCAGGAAATCCTGTGTGACGCAAATACTCCTTCTTGTCGAACTTGCCCGCAGTCATCACAACATGAGCAGCGTTGATCACAATTACATTGTCACCACAATCAACGTGCGGTGTGTAAGATGGCTTGTTCTTGCCTCGGAGAACCGATGCAATTTGAGAGGCCATACGGCCTAATGTCTGTCCATTTGCGTCAACAACAAACCACTGCTTGTCGGCAGTCATTTTGTTAACCGAAACGGTTTTGTATGTACTCAGCGGATTCACGTTTGTAATTCTTACTTAGTTTTTGGGGTTGCAAAAATAGGATATTTTATCTCTTAGAGCAAGATATCCACAACTTTTTTTCATGCTTTCTTTAATTAGACACCAAAATCACCCCAACTGCGCCAATTTCCCAGCCAACAATCATAGGCAATTTCCTGAAAATCAAGAATATCTCTACCAATCGTCCTCGTCGGGTTGATAAGGTTGTTGCAACGTCTTCTTCAAGCCCGCAACCACCTCACTCACCTCAAAATCCGCAGCCAACAAATATCGGTCTGTGAATTGAAAGCCCTTTTTCAAACGCATGTAATGCTCATGGTAAGTGCGAGAAATCTTCGTGCTCAATCCCTCTTCCGCCTCCACATGCACAAAATTTCCAAATTGATACTTATACCTGCTGTCCTTAAATCGCAACGTCAATCGATATTCCATCATTCCCTCCTGCTTCTTGTTGTACTGACCGTACCTACAAACCATCGGAGTAGTCACCTTCAACACAATCCGCTCCGCCACCTTGTCCTCTATCACCATCTTCTTATAACCCTCCTTGCCCAATCGCTGCACCAAATACTTCTTCGCACGCCAATACAATGAATCAGCACCGCAATTCTCACACATCTCATCCTCAATGATGTTCTCGTAGAAAATGATCTCACGCATGCTATCATACGGCGGCACAAAACGTACATAGGGCGCACGCTTCACCACCGGCTCCTCCGCAGATCCACCGCCATCCATGCCCCAACCGCCATCGCCACCACCAACAGCTCCCGCAGAAGTATCCTTCGCAGTAGTATCACTGCCACTGCCAGCATCGCCACCAAATCCCCACTGACCAAAAACATCACCAGGTGCCCCTATCACAAAAAGCAGAATCACTGCCCATCGTAACCAAGATTGCTCTTGCGCATTACGAGTATCTCTCATCGTATTGTATCGTATTTTAAAATTAATTCCGCGAATATAAGGCGCAGAGACATTCCTTTCCCCCCACAGCGGCCCGCCGTCTCTGATTTCATTACACATAAACGACAAACTGCTCAAATTATTTTACA
>CANHGC010000071.1 GCA_947460045.1 Bacteroidota bacterium
ATGCCATCATCCCGCCAACGGCGCAACATCCCCCGCAAACCATCCCTGTAAGCACTGAACAAAACAAACTTGCCCACCACAACGCCATCCACTGAACACCAAATTTCACTTCCCCCCGAAACATCCAAATCGCCCCCCTTTCGCATCGAAGCTGAAACACCCTCGCCCCACCCACCCACAGCAATTCAATTTTGATTCACCAACCCATCCATCCCAACAGACATCCCAGAACTCAACCCCACAAAACGTTTATTCCCCAATCGATATTTCACCCCGTCTACCATGCCCTCAACACCCTGTCCAACCACATTAACCACGTCCGAAATGGGCACACGCATCCGATCCAGCCAATGCCCCACCTTCCTCGCATACGGGTGCGAACTCTCCAAAGCCAATGCCCCAAGCGCATCCCACGCCGATGAACTCAATTCACCACCCTGAAAAGAAATTTTGGGCCTGCCGCTGTGTGTTAAAGTACCCGTTTTATCAAAGATCGCCACCGTAACATTTCGCCACGATTCCAACACCTCAGCCCCTCGCACATACAAACCATTTTTCGCCAAAACCGATAGAAGATGTCCGTGCGTAAACGTCACACTCAACAGCAACGCGCAAGGACAAGCAACAATCAAAATCGATGTCACCGCCTTCCAAACCTTACTTGCATCAACCACCCACCAATACGCCGCAGCACCAATGGCAATGGTAAAAAGCGCAACCGTAAACCACTGACTGGCTTTATGTACGTAATTATTTTCTATACCAGACGATGTTTCACCGCGTTGTTTTGATTTGTTCCAGAGCGATACCAAATATCCTTGCGACATCGATTTTTCAGCAATCACCCGAATGCTGCCCGCAAGCTGTCGACCCCCAGCATACAACCACTCACCCACTTCAACGCGTACCGGGTTGCTCTCTCCCGTCACAAAACTGTAATCGATGTGTGCGATGCCATGCGCCAACCTCGCATCAACAGGTACCAATTCCTGATTGTGAATCACCAATTCGTCACCTCGCCGAATATCGGACAGAGAAACAGAGCTCGTCTTGCCCGCCTTCCATACCGATGCACTCAATGGAAAATACGAGGTATAATCTCGATCGAACGACAATTTTTGATGGGTTTTATCTTGTAAGAATCGGCCCATCAGCATAAAAAACACGATCCCACTCAGCGAATCAAAATACCCGGGCCCCAAGTGATTTGCCACCTCATACAAACTCCTTCCCAACGTAATCAACATCGCCAAAACAATGGGCAAATCAATGGTGAGATACCTCTTCTTAAGCCCGCCCCAAGCCAACGAATAAAACTCCTGAGCGCTGTACAACATCACCGGCACGATGAGTACCAGGTTCAATGTTAAAAAATACGATTTCAGTCCGTCCAAATCACCCCGCCCCCATTCAAAATACTCCGGAAAACTCAACAGCATGATGTTTCCAAAGCAAAACCCCGCCACCCCCAACCGATACAACCGCTTTTGAGACGCCCCTTTCACCAAACCGCCTCGCTGCGCATTGCCATCCCCCAAATCACTCAAACTAAAATACGGCTCATAGCCAATACCCGTTAAAAATTGGGCGATGTTTCTGGGCGATGTTTCGGCAGGAGAAAATGAAACTTTGAGCGTTTTCTTGGAGAAATTCAATGTAGACATCTTCACGCCCAACACAAGCTTGTGCAAATTCTCTAACAAATACACACATGAACTGCAATGAACTTGGGGCAAATAAAATTCGATATGACATTCAGCATCGCTAGAAAACACATACAGCTGCCGGGCAATTTCCTTGTTGTCGAGAAAGGCGAATTTGTGTGATTGATCCTTCATCGCCCCATCCAAACCCATTGCTTGACTTCCAGCAGGATGGTTGTTTAAGTCATAGTACTGACAGAGTTCGTTTTGTTCCAAAAGGGCATACACGGATTTGCATCCATCGCAGCAAAAATCTTTGTCCGCATATCGAACAACCCTACGGGTATGAGTGCCACAGTGATAACAAATGTGCGATTCTACAGCAACTTCAGCCATGGCCGCAAATTGCAAACGAAAACACCATCAAACCATGACGGCAAAAAGGTGTAAATATGATTTAAATCATAGTAACCACAGTACCAAAGCCCCATCGATGAGAAGGCGATACAAACGAAAGGGCTTCCACGCCGATGGCCAAAACACCATCAAAACGTAGAACAGCAAAAGCCCCGGGAATCCCCAACCTCGAGGTGTAGCCATCGCCCATAACAAAACTGCAACACAAGCAAGCATCACGGCAAGCACAATCAGAATGCGCACTTCAAATGAAAGCCATACATTGGTTGATTTCGATGCGCTGTCTTTGTCTTGCTCAAACCATTGCATCAACAAAACATTGAGCCAAAACACTAAGAATCCCTGCCACCATAGATTCAATTGAAACGGGAACTCAACAGCCCAAAACAATGCGCAAGCGAAAGAAAAGGCAATACAGATTGGCCCCAACATGGCCGATATTTTCCCGCCAATTCGCTGCACCAAAACGTAACCCAATCCGCCACAAATCGCCCAACGAAAAGCGCCCAACACAACCTTCATATCAAGCCCAGTGATAAAAGGAGCAACCAATAATAACCCCAAAAACGGCAGCAACCCCCAAAACAAGAACCACATCAACTGCCATGAACGCATCGAAAATCCCAGCGCATCCCAACGCAAACCATCTTTAAAAAAATCGATCGCATAAACCCAAATGCAACAGCTCAACAGCAGAAAATCTGCCAGTTGCAACTGTTTAAAACAATTCAAAAAAGCCCCTTCAACACCTGCATGTATTGATCCGGTGGCGAACCTCAACAACAACAGAACCCGCAAAAACAGAAACACGGCCGCAACCCAAGGAATCCCCAACGCTTGGGTCCCCAAAAAAGGCCTCCCCTCCGATGCACCATTCCCACGCAATGCCATCAGGAGCCGGGCAAACATAATTAATTCTTTAAGGCAGTAATTTTTCCAATATTTGGAATCGCACGCTTCAAACTCTCCTCAATCCCAGCGGTCATTGTCATCTCGCTCATACTACAAGTACTGCAAGCGCCCGTCAATCTCAAAATCACATCCAATTCCGCACTCACCTCAACCAATTCAACATCACCGCCATCGGCATGTAGATATGGCCGAATGGTTTCTAATACCTGTTCTACTTGTTGATTGATGTCACTCATGGTAAGCAAAAGTAATATTATTTTGTGATTTGCAGCATACTCACCTGTTGTGCCAAAGCCCCAGCAACGGCGAAATATGGCAACAACTCTGGAGAATCTTTGGTTAACTCGCCCTTATCCACCGCTTTCATCAAGGCCGGATTCAATGGCAACTCACCCAAAAACGGCACATTGTAGGCTTCACTGATTGATTTGCCTCCTCCTTCGCCAAACAATCGGTATTTTTTATCAGGTGCATCCTCCGGGGTGAAATAACTCATATTTTCAACAACCCCCAAAATGCGCTTGTTCACCGCTTCCATGGAGAACATCCCCATCGCCCTGCGGGCATCGGTCAAAGCCATTTCCTGTGGCGTTGTCACTATCACTACCCCTGTGAGAGGCACATTCTGCACCAAACTCAACTGAACATCCCCCGTTCCCGGCGGCAAATCAATGATCAAATAATCCAAATCGCCCCAATCGGTGTCTTGCACAAACTGCCGAAACGCCGAGGACACCATGGGCCCACGCCAAACAATCGCCTGCCCGGGCGCCGTCATAAACCCAATACTCAACAACTTCAAACCCTTGGCTTCCACCGGAATCATGATCTGTTTATCGCCCTTCATGTACATCTGTGGCGACTCCGAAACACCAAACATCGTAGGCACACTGGGGCCGTAAATGTCTGCGTCCAACAAACCCACCTTCGCGCCCATGCCATGCAATGCCAATGCCAAAGAAGCCGATAGCGTACTTTTACCTACACCGCCCTTACCCGAAGCCACCGCAATCACGTGCTTCACGCCAGGCAACGTTTCCGACATTGGAATACTGCCCCTTACACGACTGGTTGTTGCTACTTCCACTTCGATGTTGGGGTCCACCATCATCCGAATCGCTGTTTTACAAGCATTTACCATCATGTCTTTCATTGGACATGCAGGCGTAGTTAAAACAATCGTAAAAGAAATTTTATCGCCAATCACCAAATCCTCAATCATGCCCAAAGTGACCAAATCCTTTTTAAGATCTGGGTCATCTACATGCGACAATGCCGCCAATACCGATTCTTTGGTAATCATTTTGACTTTCCGAACATTCTCTTGAAAAACCTTTGCTCGAAAGCCCAAAAATATTTGAACTGTCCGAACAAAAACCCATACATCAGCAACAACAAATTGTAAACAGGCAAAATCACGATGTAATACACCATATCCACCCACCACTCTTCGCCCAAATAGGGTTTAACAAACTTTTTCAGGTACATCACAGTGAATCCCGTTAAGGCAAACACCAACAATATCACCCATACCATCCAGGCCTTTTCAACGTTCCAACGTTGTTTGAGTCGATTTACAAAGCTCACCCAACAAAGGTACTTCATTCTCCTCAGTCATTGAATTGACCTTACATTTAAATGACATGAAAACATCAAAAAAAGATTCATCAAAATGTTTGACCAATAAGAATGAAATTTGCACCCATGGAAAACAGCCCCCTCGAAACCCCTATTGCGGAAGACAACCAAAAACAAATCGCCAACACGCAATTGGTCTTGGTCCCATTGCCCATAGGAGAATTGAGCTGGGGTTGGATGAACACCCCCAATTACATCGACGCCATCAAACCCATTATGCATTGGGTGGCAGAAGATGCGAGAACCCTGCGTAGATTTTTATCGAGCCTCAAAGTGGGCATCCCTTTGAACGATTTAGACATTTTCGAATTCAATGTGCGCACGCCCAAACAAGAACTTGAAAAGTTTTTCAAAGACATCAAACACAGCAAACTCATTGGCGTTGCGTCCGAAGCCGGAATGCCTTGCATCGCAGACCCAGGCGCCGTGGCCGTTGCCCTTGCACACCAGCGTGGGTGGGACGTTAAACCCATCATGGGACCAAACAGCTTGATGTTGGCGTTGGCCGGAAGCGGATTGAATGGCCAAACTTTCACTTTTCACGGTTACCCACCGATCAATGAAAATGAAATCAAACAACTCACCACCTTGCTCAACAACAAGGCCACAGACAAACACAGCCATTTGTTCATAGAAACCCCCTATCGCACCGATCGATTGCTGCAGTTCTTTTGCAAAAACCTACCCCAAGACATGCTCCTTTGCATCGCCAAAGACCTGCACTCGGAAAACGAAAGCATCGTCACCCAACCCATCAGCGCATGGAAAAGAAAAGTGGAATCCCTGGGCAAAAGCCCCTGCGTTTTCATAGTTGGGCGATGAAAATTGCCTTGAATCAGCCCACATCATTGACCGTGCCATCCCTTCATCCGATGGAAAATTACCTTATTCACAAACAGCGAATAACTTGTGTATCCGCAATTATAAATACACCATTAAATTTGTATCAATCTATTTGTAGTCAAACATCATGAGAGACATTTTCGACAAACTGCATGAGCGTATGGGTCCTTTGGGCCAACACGCCGATGACGCGCACGGTTATTACACGTTCCCAAAATTAGAAGGCCCCATCGGTCCAAGAATGATTTTCCGCGGAAAAGAGCGCTTGAACTGGAGCTTAAACAACTACTTGGGATTGGCCAATCACCCCGATGTAATGAAGGCCGATACAGACGCAGCAGCGCAGTTTGGTATGGCATACCCCATGGGCGCCCGCATGATGAGCGGTAACAGCAACTACCATGAGCAACTCGAGCGCGACCTCGCCAGCTTTGTACAAAAACCCGATTGCATCCTCCTGAATTATGGATACCAAGGTGTATTGAGCGCAATCGACGCATTGGTGGATCGCCACGATGTGATCGTGTACGACGCTGAATCACACGCCTGTATCATCGATGGGGTTCGTTTGCACATGGGAAAACGATTCGTTTACAATCACAACAACATGGAAAGCCTTGAGCAACAGCTGAAGCGTGCCACCAAATTGGTAGAATCTACCGGCGGCGCCATTTTGGTAATTACTGAAGGTGTATTCGGCATGACCGGCTCTCAAGGCAAATTGAAAGAGATCGTTGCCATGAAAGAAAAGTTCAATTTCAGATTGCTCGTAGACGATGCACATGGTTTCGGTACGATGGGCAAAACAGGTGCAGGCACTTGCGAAGAGCAAGATTGCATAGAAGGCGTTGACATTTATTTCTCAACCTTTGCCAAGTCGATGGCTGGCATTGGTGCATTCATCGCCTCTGAACCCCACGTAATTAAATTCTTGCGTTACAATATGCGTTCTCAGATCTACGCCAAAGCATTGCCGATGCCATTGGTGGTTGGATCAATCAAGCGCCTAGAAATGATCCGCACACAACCCGAATTGAAAAACAAATTGTGGACAATCACCAACGCATTGCAAAACGGGTTGAAAGAAGCAGGATTCAACATTGGCATCACCACCACCCCGGTAACACCCGTGGTTTTGAATGGTACCATCCCAGAAGCCACGCACCTAACCCATGATTTGAGAGAGAATTTTAACATTTTCTGCAGCATCGTAGTATACCCAGTTGTTCCCAAAGGCATGATCATTCTGCGTTTGATCCCTACTGCGGTTCACTCACTCGACGATGTAAATGAAACCATCGCAGCTTTTAAATCCATCAAAAGCAAATTAGACGCTGGCGAATATCGCAAAGAAAAACTCGCTGAGTTCGCATAATTTCGATTCTGTCTGATCAAGACAGATGAAATCGTGCTGGAACTGAGAAAAAATATCACCCAAGGGTCGTTATGGTTTGCCATAACGACCCTTTCTTTTATGGCCATCGTGCGCTGCCACACCCAATCGCAACACGCCAAAACCCTAGGAAAAACAATAGCTCCACAAGGCATCCCAGATACCTCCTACGAGAGCAAATACCGCAAACACCCATACAAACGCAAATGGAAAGAAGACCACTACCAAGCATGGAAAAATGGCAAACCGCTACAAGCAAAACTCGCCCTAGACCTATTGTTGGCATTGCGAAATTCGCAACAAAAAAATAACCCTCGGCGATTTTCGCCAGATAGCGCAAAACTCGCCACTGAACTTCTATTCAAACTCAGAAAAGACAATCCGTTTCCAAAAAAACTGGATTGGAACCAACTCGATAGCAGCGACTGGGAACATTTACCGGGCATCGGACCCGCAACGGCAAAACGCATCGTGAAATACAAAAACAAATTGGGTGGATTTGCCAACCCACACCAAATCATGGAAGTACCAAAAATCGATACCGTAGTGGCCCAACTGTTGATGGAATCCTGGACC
>CANHGC010000072.1 GCA_947460045.1 Bacteroidota bacterium
AAAAATACAGGCATTTTGACCAACCAAGCCAACGACAACCTTTGGCACGATGTATATTGGGAGTTTTTGGCCTTTACGAACCCAGCGAAGGCCATCGAGTTGTACAACAGCAACCCCAATCGCAACCTTAAATTCGGCATTTCGGATGCACAAACCTACCATTGGTTACATTCGTTGAACGCCCTCGGTCGATTGAACCCCAGCATCACCGCCAATCATCCGCTGGCCGTGGCATTCACCAAAGGCAATAAAACCATCTATGCGGCAAAGAACAATGGCAACGACACCCTGAAGGTGACCTATTCGGATGGATACATTTTCACAGTGCCACCGCGCAAATTAAAGACCAGTCTCGACAGCGACATCCAGGCCCATATCAGCAGCGACTTCGCCCAATTGTACAAAGGCAGCGCGGCCAACATCTATTTCGATACCCTCAACGTACTGCCCGATTCCATTCATTGGATGTTGGGTTCGAAGCGATTAAAAACGATCACTAGCCAGCCATGGAACCTAGAAACCAGCGCTTTGAATGCCGGGAAATACACTTTTTACGCCAAGATTTTCAAGGGCGATGCCCGAGCGAACAGCAATTTATTCACCCTCGTTGTTGGCGAGCAAATCCCCTACAACAAAGCCGCCGCCTCCATTCCAGGGAACATACAAAGTGGTTTGTTTGATCAATTCGAAGGTGGATCTGGACAAGGAATCGCCTACATCGACTTCAGCCCAAACAACCTCGGAAATTTCAGAACCATTGAAGCGGCCGACGTAAGCAACGATGCCCAAGAAGGCGCCATTTTAACCTGGATCGACGCGGGCGAATGGACCGAATACACCGTGAATGTGCAGCAAGACGGCTTGTACGATTGTTCTTTGCGATACGCCAATGGCAATGCTGGAAACAGCGGAAAATTCTCTATGTGGCTTGATAACAGACTGCTTGCAAGCAACGTCACTTTCCCGAGCACCGGCAAATGGGAAACCTTCGGCGCAGTGAATATCAAAAATTTGCCCATGACACAAGGCAGGCGCATCCTTAAATTCAGTTTCGACGATGGCGGCATGAATGTCAGCAAAGCACAGTTCACCCGAACCGCGCCATTGCCAAAAGCCCTGCCAATTGCCAACGCCGGCGGCAACGTCTCCTACCCCAGCACCGCCGATAGCGCTCAATGCGATGGCAGCAAAAGCACCGCAGGTTCTTTGGGGTATTTGAAGTACCAGTGGACGCAGATTTACGGCCCGTCAAAACTCCTCATCAATCACGCTACCGCCCCCAAACCCACATTCAAAAACCTTCAAAAAGGGGTTTACAAAGTGCGATTGACTGTGAGCGACAGCGTGAATAGCGACTACAACGAGGCCTTCATTTTTGTCCAAGACGGCGGCAACATCGCGCCTGAAATCACCATCAACAACCCCATTTCAGGAGCTACCCTCATCGAAAACCAGTGGGTTCTCGTTCAGGCTTCGGCCGAAGATTTGGACGGCAGCATCAAACTGGTCAAATTCATGATCAATGGCGATTCGGTTTCAATAGACACCACCGCCCCCTATGAATACCGGATGCAAGTAGGCATCGGCAATTACACCGCGCAAGCGCAAGCCATCGACAACAGTGGCAATAGCACCACAAGCTCTAGCATTTCTTTTTCAGCCCTTTCGTTGGCAGGCAACTGGGTGTTAGAACCCGTAGCAAAATCGTTGGCAGTAGGTCCTACCGTAGCCAATCTCAACTGGTGGAGCAACAGCCTAGGCGATGTAGCCACCCGATCTTGTTTGTTCGATGACATTTACCAAATCAACAAAGACGGCAGTTTCCGAAATGTGATGGGCACCAACACCTGGCTCGAAGGATGGCAAAACGCAGGCAAGGAAGGTTGCGGTTCGCCGGTAGCACCTCACGACGGTAGTTTGGTGGGCAAATGGTCTATTGACAGTTTGAACGGCCAATTGGTCCTTGATGGCAAGGGATTGTTCTTGGGCTTGCCCAAGGCAACGAACACAGGCGAATTGGGCAGTGGCAGCACTGTCCCTAACACTCGCTCTTACCAAATTGCACTCACTGCGAATCGGCTAACCGCGGTAATCAACTATGGCCTTGGATTCTGGCAGTTTCAATTCATACGGGGTGGCGCAGTCAACACCCAATCGGTATCCGCGGATAGAATGCTCATTTACCCCAATCCCGCTTCTTCTCAAATCCAAGTAGTAACCAAGGAAGCCATCGTTGGCGTGAAAATATTCAACGAATTGGGCTCGTTGGTCATTCAAGGCACAAGCTCAACCTTGAACGTATCAGACCTGTCTGCTGGATTGTATTTTGTGGAGGTAACCACCCACTCACAAAAACAAGTGATGCGTTGGATCAAACAATAAAGGGACCTAAACACGTCTAGATCCCCTTAGTTTTATTCATTGCGCATACGTTTTGCGCAAGCCTTCATCAAGCCATTGATGCAAGAAAGCCTTCTCTCGAATGATATCGACCTAGATAAGTCAATCGGGCCATCAAATAACTCACGGTTGATTCGGCGCCTTGATTGAGGTTTACGTGATCCAACTCCAAGCCGTCATAGCAACCACCCGTGCAGGGATTATACATGATTTGTTTGAGGTGATTGCCACCCAAGAACCAATCAAACGCCCGTTGGATTTTCTCTTCATACACTTCGCCATCATACACTTCGATAAACTTCTGCAAAGCCATCACCATATAAGCAACATCGATGGGCTGTTCACCGCCTCTCTTCAGCACGATGGGTGGGTTTGAACGATGGAGCCAGCCCTGATTCGAGATCACCGTTAGTTCTTTGCCTTGAAAAACAATCGACAGCAAAAAATCAAATGACGATTTGGCGATCTCTCTGTATGTTCTTTCTCGGGTGACGGACCAAGCACAAAGCAAGGATTCTGGAATTACGCTGTTGCCATAGGTAAGGTACGACTCAAACCAATGCCAGTCGTCATTAGATTCATGGTGAAACATCTGAACCAAACGATCGCACAATCGCTTCATGAGCTGAATATCTCTGGCAACAGGAACCCATTGATACTTGTAATACAAACCTTTAACCACAAAAGCCATGGCCCGGGTAGAATGCATTTGCATGGCTTGGGGCATCGCCAAATGGAACATGCGCAAGGCTTCACTGAGCATCGCTTGGGGCAGGATATCGCCCAGTGAAATCACATATCCCAAAGCCCAAATGGCCCTACCATTGCTGTCTTCCAAATTTTCGAGGTGGTTTTGAGCTGTAAAATCGCCATCCACATCTACGTAATTCAAAAAAGTGCCATCCGGTTGCATACACTTCCTCACAAAATCAAAATACACCTGAACGTACAACAGATCTTCGGACCGCTGCATGGCTTGATAGTGCATGCACATGGCAATCAACGCACGTGCATTGTCGTCGAGCGTAAATCCAGACCCAATATCCGGCTGATTGATGATCGAAAACTGAATCATCCCCATGGGCGTTGTTAATTTATCGATGTGATTCAAATTCAAAGGTGGCGGCGTAAATTTGAGCGCAATGGGCGATTTTAATAAAGATTGAAAAATTGCCGCGTGGGCAACTGCAGAATTTTGCCAAGCGGTTGAGGCCATCCGATGCAAGCCTTTGGAACCCATTTTCACCCTCCGTGTTTCATCTTCAAACAAACCCAATACCGCACCGGCCAACATGTGAGGATCTTCAAAATCAACAATCACACCCACATCGTTCTTCAACAGCTCAATCGCATGGGGAATGGGCGTTGAAACCACAGCACAACCGCAGCCTATGGCGTACGACATGGTACCGCTCACCGCTTGGTTTCGGTCTTTCGATGTAAACAAATATATATCAGTGAGTTGAAGATACTCTAAAATTTCCGCCACTGGCAAATACCCATTCACAAATCGCACATGATCTTCCAAACCCAATTCACAAATTTTTGCGGTCAACATCTCTCGATACGATTCTCCTTGCTGCTTCAAAACCACTGGATGCGTTACGCCAATCACCAAAAAAAGCACATCGGGATACTTGTCTACAATCAATGGCAAAGCATCAATCGTCGTCTCTATGCTCTTCCCCTCATTCAGCAATCCGAACGTAGTTAACACCCGCATTCCCGAAAGCCCATATTTTTCTTTTAGTTCGGATCGATCCAAATGTGGCACCAAATGCGTACCGTGAGGAATGGTCTCGATGCTATCCATATCGATGTCGTAATCCCTAGACAATATCTCTGCCGACGTTTCCGTCATCACTACAATTCTCTGGGCGATGTTCGATAGTCCTTGTACTTTTTTCTTCCAAACCGGATCTGGAAACGGCAACACCGTGTGAAACACAAATACCAGTGGCTTTCTGAGCGATTGCCAAAACTTCAACATCGCAGTTTCTTGCTTGCCGAAAAAACCAAATTCGTGCTGTACAACAATCACTTGAATATTCGTTGAACGGTTGATAGCCAAAGCAATATTGGCAAATTCCTCCGGGCGATCTGTGTTCATCACAAACTTGGGCTCCTCCGGATAAACACATCGCTCTAAATCACTCTCCAGCGCACAAACCACCAATTCAAACGAATCGCCAAATTTGCTTCGCATGGCACCCATCAGGTCCGACGAATAGGTGGCAATTCCACACTCTCGGGGCGGAAAGGATGTAATAAACAAGATTTCAGGAGCAGTGGCTTCCACCGCATGATTGTTCGTCCAGTGCACTTCCCCCACATGATCTACAAACATGTAAGGAAAAAAAGCAGCGTGGTGAAGTCGGGCCGATTGAGTTGTCATCATAATAATTTCAATTTGGATATTTGGTTAGTTCATTCAATAGTTCTTGCAACTCCATAGAAGCCACAGCGATTCGCTCATCTGCTGCACCGTAGTACACAAAAAGCCTTCCTTCAAACACCAATGCACCACTCGGGAAGCACACATTGTTCACTTCTCCCCGCCGCTCCCAATGCTCCTCTGGATAAAACAGCGGATAGGGCAAGCGATACTTCACCTTTTCAGGATAATCGATATCCAACACAGCCGCACACGCGGAATACACATAACCTTCTATGGTATCGTGAACACCGTGGTAAATCAACAACCAACCCAAAGAGGTTTCGATTGGCGGACATCCACCGCCCAAATAACTCACATCGTGAGGAAAAGCGGGAGACATCAAGATCTTTTCAGAAAACGATAAAAAATATTTTTGCCAATAATCTGGCGTTAATTCTTCCAAACTTTCAATATCACACACCAATTGAATGTCTGGCTTGATGCGATGCAAAAACGCCAATTTCCCTTGCACTCGACGCGGAAAAAACACCAAATTCTTATCCCAAAGTTGAACTTTTAACGGTTGAACTTCGGAAAACACTGGCACCTTATTGAATCGAACGTATTTCTCATTCAATGCACCCCGAGATTGCGACAAATGCCTAAATTCTTCAATCGCTATTTGAGGAACAACCACCCCGCGCTTTTCCCAATTCTCCATATCCCACGAAACAGCCAAAGCACCCAAGGCATTCAACCCATCAAACCCCGTATAGGTTAAATGGTACAAGCCATCGATACACACAATCCGAGGATCTTCCAACCCCTTGCATTCAAAATCCAACTGGGGAAACAAGATTGGCACATCGCTGCGAAACTTGATCTCCATGGGCGATGTAAATGTGCAATGACCGATGGTAGAATAATTGTCCTTGGCCACGGCACGATAAAACATATGTATTACGCCATCCACCGAAATCACCGCCGGATTCAATACCGCATGGCTCTCAAACCCCATGTCGGACTTATCCAATACCACCCCCTCTTTCCTTACACTCAACATCGCCGCATCCCTTAGGTATTGATTTTCGAACCACTCGATTTCCCGAGCTTTTTGGCCACTTTATCGGCCTTTTTCTCCTTCGCCGTTTTGGCAGGAGCCGTTTTATCGGATTTCTTTTTGCCCTCTTTTTCCCTTGACATATCGATGCACTTTACAATGAATGTCGTTTGGAAGGCACCACCAACACAGGCACCAGTGATTCACGCAATATTTTTTGGGTTACATTGCCCAACAACACATCCTCCATCCAACGGTGGCTGTGACTCCCCACCACAACCAAATCAATGTCGTGCTTTCTTATCGCCTTCAGAATGGTATCCGCAGCATTGCTTCCCACAACCACTTCCGTTTCGATGTGATCACCTCCCAAATGGGATTTGGTTTTTTGTAAATATTGCTCAGACCCATGCAACAGCGATTCTGTTAATTCGGCGTCCATCAAATCAGCACCGCTATACCCTGCAAATCCCATGATGGGAGAATAGGCGTTATAGGCATAATGCGTAGGCTCAGAAACCACATGTAGCAACAACACTTCTGCAGTCAATTTTTTTCCCAAAGCATATCCCGTCTCAGCCACCTTTTGGGCGGTTGGACCATAATCAACGGCAATTAATATTTTCTTCATTTTTCTGTAGTTATTCTGGCAACGATACCAGAATACAAAATACCTACAGAATCAACCCGTGGTTGTTTCACAACTTACACAATTGATTACACAATTCCCCTAACAACTATTTACATTGACCCGCGAAACGTCCAGCGCCCTGCCAAGCAAACTAGAGAGAAATGTGGGACACAACGGGGCGATTCTCGAACTAAATCGAAAACGCACACATCCTCTGAAATAACGACTTATTGGGCTTTTTTCACAAACTCACTCTTCAGTGCCATCGCGCCAAAGCCAGCAATTTTGCAATCGATGTTGTGATCGCCCTCAACCAAACGAATGTTGGTGACTTTGGTACCCACTTTAATTGCCTTGGAAAAACCTTTTACGGGCAAATCTTTGATCACCGTAACAGAATCACCATCTTTCAATTGGTTGCCATTGGCGTCTCGCACCAGCAAACCAGCCTCTGAATCCCCTGCATCACTCAAACTCCATTCGTGAGCGCACTCAGGACAAATCCACAAATCGCCTGAGGGATATGGGTATTCAGAATTGCATTGGGGACAGTGTGGATCTTGTGACATATGGATAAAATCAATACAAAGGTACTAGCTCAATCACAAACCCACAATGAGGCATTAAAATTATTTCATCCCCACCATTTGAAGCAATTACCGCAAATTCGCAACATCCAGATCCACCATTTGAGAATCCATCAAAACCTCTGCATTCTCAGTAGCATTCAATCTATGATCTCTCCAACCACTGGCCCACGCCGAATCCAAAGTGTACTGATCGATATCAATGCCCCTACTTAAATTATGTCGAGTTTTCATTTTCTTTCGAAAGTCAGCACCTCTATCAACACTTGCATTTACGTTATATCTAACGCGTGGATTCACCGTGGTGATAGCGTAACCTGCAACATAAAACATCGAAACA
>CANHGC010000073.1 GCA_947460045.1 Bacteroidota bacterium
AACATCGCCCTGTCATGGCATCGCCCCAAATACCAATTCTCAGTGAATACGCAGCTGGTGGGACTTCGTTACATCCAAACCGATAACCTTGCGAGCTTGCCCGCTTATGCCTTGGTGAACGCACAATGGCGCTATCCCGCTGTGTTGACCAAAAAAGGTGTGGTATTTGACGTGGGACTTCAAACACAAAACCTCACCCAAACTTCGTATTTCAGCATGCCCGGTCGACCGATGCCTGGAAGGAGTGTGCAGTTTACCCTTTGGATTCAAACAGTGTCGAAATCTCACGCCAAAACAGTTAACTAAATATTCATCAAATCATTGGGAAGCAAATCAATAAAAATCATAATATGAAAAAATACATCATCGCAATCGCAGTTTCATTGGCCAGTTTACAAGGCGTGAATGCTCAAGAGGTAAGGCAAGGATTCGAGACGGTTCCTCTGGATTCTGGCGAAGTAATCAATGGTAAGAATGGAGAAAAGTCCTTCGATATTTTGGGGGCTGTACCCAATTATGTGCTAAAAATGCCCATGCAATATGATACTTCTTGGGGTGGGTATTGGTCTGGCGGTTGGGCGATATCCAAAAAAATTGATGGTTCCTCAGGTCCATCCGATTTCTCAAAACACCTGTATTGCGCTAAACCAGGTTACGGCGCAGAACCATTTTATCAAGGTCAGCACCTCGGCAAGACCTTCGCCGTTGGCATGAATGGCGCTTACTGGCTTCAACAATCTCGTGCAAACGAAGGCGTAATGTCTTTTTATGTGACCAATTCAACCTATGCCTACAATTCCATGAAAAATGGCGACAATTTTGCCAAGAAATTTGGGGGTGCCTCGGGCAATGATGCCGACAGTTTCGTGCTCAACATCCAATTCTTCGTGGATACCAATTTGGTCGCGAATAAAAAGGTGGTTTTGGCAGATTATCGCTTTTCGGATAACAGCAAAGACTATATCCTTGACTCTTGGCAAATCGTGGATCTGCCCACCTATTTTCCTGCAGGATTCGTAGACAGTATCTCTTTTGAGTTGCAAAGTTCAGACAATGGTCAGTTTGGTATGAATACCCCGGGTTTCTTCTGCGTGGATCGAATTGTTTGCGGACATTGGTTGGGCACTAAACAACAAACCAAGATTGCGGCTCAGGTATATCCCAATCCGGCCACTGATGTCTTGCAACTACAATGCGGTTCACAAATCAGCCATGTTGAAGTATACAATGCACTTGGGCAGTCGGTGAATGTGAATAACATCAAGAATTTGGGTGCGAAGTCAGTGGATTTAAACGTAGCTCATTTGGCAACAGGTAGCTATTGGATCAAAGCGCATACCCAGCAAGGTGTGGTATCAACCCCCTTCGTAAAACAATAATCTTTTCATGAATTCATTTGGTCTTGCCCCCCAATTATCTAAAAATCACGCGGTTAAAGCATGGTTGTGTTGTTTGTTTTTGCCATCGCTGATTCTATTGCAGAGTTGCGAAGATCAAGTGATCGGCCCGCCGTTGGTAGGCCCGCTGGGCGATGATCGCGTGGCTGTGCTCTGCGAAGGCAATTTCATGTGGGGGAATGCCAAGCTCGACGTGATTTCAACGGATTCATCGGGTACGAAAATTTGGAACAATGCGTTTGAAGCAGTAAATAATAAGCCCATTGGCGATGTGTTGCAAAGTGCTTTGGTGGCAGGGAACAACCTGTTTTTATCGGTCAATAACAGCGGAAAAGTACTGTCCATCGATCCCGTATCGCTCAAACAAACCAAATCGAACAATACCCTGAAATCGCCCCGAAACCTGCTGATGGTTGGCGGTCAATTGTGGGTGAGCGACCTGTATGCCAATAAAATTAGTGTGCTAGACACATCGAACCTGAAAACGGTGAAGGAGATTGTTGTCCCCGGATGGACGGAAAACATGGTGCTTTGGGGCGATTATGTGGCCGTGGCGGCGTACAAAGGGGAGGTGCTGTTGGTGAATCCCACCACGCAAGTGATTGAACGCACGCTGAAAGTGGATTCTGGCGCATTGCATTTGGCGGTGGATGCCGCACTGCAGTTGTGGGTGGGCTGCTCGTTGAACGGGAAATCGTCGCTGTCGGCATTTGCACTTGGGCAAATTGATATTGTGGAAGTGGCGCATTGGAAAATGACGGGCGATTTGGGCAGCATACAGCTATCACGCAATGGCGGAACCCTGTTTGTGTCGCGCAAGAATAAGTTGTACTCGTTTCGTGCCGATGCCGCATCCGAAGCCAATATGGCGGTGTTGATTGAGCCGAGTGTGACGCAACTCTATGGTTATTACTATGATGCAGTGTCGAATACGTTCTATTTCGCCGATGCCAAAGACTATGTGAGCAATGGTTCTGTTGTGCGATGTCCGATGGATGATCTGAAGAAAACGACGGTGATTACTACCGGTGTGAACCCTTCCGGCTTTGTGCGTTTGCCCTAAGTTAGTTTTACTATCTTTGAGGGCGAGAAATGAAGTGGAATTTCCTGAAGTTGAAAAAGGTTGATATCCTGTTGCTGCGGTCCTATGTAGGTCCGTTTGCAGTTACTTTTTTCCTGAGTATGTTTCTCTTTTTGATGCAATTTCTTTGGAAATACATCGATGAGTTGGTGGGCAAAGGGATTTCTACCGACATCCTGGCGAAGTTGATTTTCTATTCATTGGCTGATTTGGTTCCGATGGCGATGCCGCTCACAATCATGGTGGCGGGCTTGATGACTTTCGGGAATTTGAGTGAGAGTTTTGAGCTGGTTGCCATGAAAAGCAATGGGATTTCTTTGTTGAGAGCGCTGAGGCCCATTTTTATTTTGATGTGCTGCTTGGCGGTCATGAATTTTTTGTTCTTGAACTATGTGATTCCCAAAGCCAAATTGGAACAGGCAGCGATGATGATAGATGTTCGACAAAAGAAGCCCACGTTTAACATCGCCGAAGGCATTTTTTATCACAACATTGAGGGGTTCGCCATTCGCGTGGGCAAGAAGGAAAAAGACAATCAAACCGTGAGGGATGTCTTGATTTATGAGTATAAAAAAGACGACAGCAAGCGATTGAATGTGCTGCGGGCCGATTGGGGAACGATGATATTGAGTGCGGATCAAACCGTGTTGAATTTTACTTTATACAATGGTGTGAGGTACGAGGAGATGACCAACGCGCCGGAGTATCGCAAAACGCATCCGTTTAATCAGATGTACTTTGAAAAACAACGGATTCAAATTGATTTGTCGAGCTTGGATTTTCAATTCACAGACCGCGATTTGATTGCCAGTGATTATCGGTTGCAAAACGTGAGTCAATTGCTGAAAGAGATAGACACATTCAACATGAAATGTGGGGTGCTTCGGGCCGATAATTCCAAGTATTTGGGCAAGTACATACATGTGCCTGGCGTGATGGATAGAGATACCAATCTCTTGAAATATCAGCGGAATTCATTGGCGTTTTCGCCGTTGAAAGAATCCCAAATCATCAAGAATTACCCCCAAGAGCAGCGGGCAACGATTGTTGCTGCGGCGGTGAACCACGCACGGAGTGTGAAGGGAACGGAGGAAGGGTTGTCTACCAGTTTAGAATTTGAAGAAACCGATGTGGATTTGTACCGGAGCGAGTTGCACAAAAAGTTTGCGTTCTCCATTTTGGTGATTCTGTTGTTTTTGATTTCAGCGCCGTTGGGTGCGATCATCCGCAAGGGTGGGATAGGGATGCCGCTGGTGATTTCAGTGATTTTGTTTGTGTTGTTTTATGCGGTGAATTTGACCGGTGAAAAAATGGGCAAAGAAGGCATTGTGCCGGTGTGGATTGGCAGTTGGATGAGCTCGATGTTGCTGTTGCCAATTGGTTTGGTGATTACTTATCGGGCGAGCATCGATAAGAGTTTCCAGGGCAGCAATCCGCTGATGAATGGCCTAAAGGCTTTGGTGTTGCGTTTGAAAAAGAAGGGGCCGGTGAAGGGTTTGGTGGAGGTGAGATCTTTGGAGGACGAGCGATGAGGTTGTTGGTTGTGGGGAATCGGGTGCCTTGGCCGTTGCACGATGGCGGGGCGATAGCTACCTATGGGATGTTGCGGTCGTTGGTGGAGAATGGTGCGGAGGTGGATTTTTTCACGTTTAATACAAAAAAACACTTTGCGGAAAACGCAACCATAGAAAAGTATTTTGGATTTTGTAAGGTACACACGGTGTTTTTGGATGCAGGGTTGAAGCCTTGGAAGATGCTGTGGAACCTTATGTTTGGGGGGAGTTACCACATGGAGCGATATGTGAGTAAAGAGGGGGTTGATAAACTTCGGGATTTGATGAGTATGCATCGTTACGATGGTATTTTGTTGGAAGGATTATATTCTGTGCCAGTGTATGTTGAGGCGGCCGGGGCCGCCTCAACATACAGTACGCCAGTGGCGTACCGCTCCCACAATTTGGAATACCAAATTTGGGAGCGCCTGGCTACCACATCAAAAAATCCCTTCAAAAAATGGTACCTGGGCATTCAATCGAACCGGTTGAAAAAATACGAATTGCAATCCTGGCTGAAATTTCAAGCCATCGTACCCATCGTACCCACCGATGAAATCGCCATCAAAAAACACCTGGAAGCCACGCGAGAAAAATCAACCAGTAAAAATATTCCCGCCATACATACCTATCAGCCCGGTATTGCCATAGAAAGGCCCTTTGCATTCATACATCAACCCTTGTCTTTGTTTCACATCGGCTCCATGGAATGGCAAGCCAACGAACAAGGTGTGATGTGGTTTCTTCATAAAGTTTGGCCCTTGCTGCTGAATAAACTGCCGCAAGCCAAGTTTCATTTGGCCGGGAAAGGACTCAATCCGCAAGACCCCCGTTTTTTTCAAACTGGGGTGGTGAATCATGGTGAAGTGCCCAATGCCGAAGATTTTATGCACCAACACGGCATCATGATTGTCCCCATCCAAGCAGGGTCTGGCATCCGCATCAAATCTCTAGAAGCCATGGCGTTGGGGGTTCCAATTGTATCGACCTCGGTGGGTGCACAAGGCCTTTCGGTTACATCAGGCGCCGAGATGTACATCGCCGATCAACCCCAAGCCTTTGCCGATGCCGTTGTTCAATTGCTTACCCACCCGGCAATGGCCCAAACCCTCACTCAAAATGCCAGAGGCTATGTGGAAACCCACCACAACCTCAAGCGAAATACGGCTGATTTGTTGACATTCCTCCGCCAACTGAAGTCTACCGGGGCTTGAAAATGTCATATAATAGCCCAATCATTTGGGGTTATGAACTTTGTGGGTGAATTTTGAACCATGTTAAAAAAGGCAAGGAGCCGATTTTGTTGGTTTTTATTGGTCATGGCATGTTGCGTGCAAGTGCAATCGCAATCGCTCCCGTTTGGGGTGCTGAAATGTGAAGGTCCCGTGCCGGAAGCTTTCTCCAAGAGAAGTTCTGAAAAAGCGTTACAAAATGTAAGCAACATCGAGAGGGCCAATCAAAGCAAAAAAGAAATCACCGAAGAACAAGAATTCGCCATGGTTTCTACGTTTGTGATTGATGAAATCTTGCGCAGTGGCAAGGTGCTTTATGGCGATACCGTCACCCAATACATTCAAAAGGTAGCCAATCAACTGTTGGCCGATCAGCCAGAGATTCTGTCGCAAATCAATTTCTTTACCTTAAAATCCAACCTGGTGAACGCCATCAGTACACACCAAGGGTATATTTTTGTCACAACCGGATTGTTGGCGCGCATTAAAAATGAATCTGAACTGGCATTCATTTTGGCCCATGAAATTTCACACTTTACCCAAAAACACAATTTGTCATCGGCCAAGTTGAGAAATCGTTTGCTCGATGAAAATCAAGACGGCAATTTCGAGGATCGCGTAAAAACCATTTACCAATATTCTCGGGAAAACGAAATGGAAGCCGATGAACTGGGCATGAAGCTTTATCTCAGCGCTGGCTATGTGTTCGATTTTGGTTTGGATGCCTTGGCGATGCTTGAACACGCCGATGAACCTTTTGTGCATTCGCACATCGGACCCAAACATTTTGAATCAGCCAATTGGAAAGTGGGGTATGGGTCTAGCGGCACATCAACCACTGATAATAATCTCAAAACAAATTCTGGGAAAATGAACAAGCAGGCCCAATTTCTGTGGCCCACAACATTTCCAGAAATGCCTGCGCAAACCGAAGTAGACGCA
The DNA here is from genome assembly GCA_947460045.1 of Bacteroidota bacterium. Classification (GTDB taxonomy): domain Bacteria; phylum Bacteroidota; class Bacteroidia; order NS11-12g; family UBA955; genus UBA955. The sequence continues at coordinate 6,206 of CANHGC010000073.1, forward strand.
ACCTTCAAAACACACCCCGATGTGGTGGATCGATTGAGGCGGGTAGAGGAAATTTTCGCCTCCGAATTCGATAAAGAACTGTCAACCAAAGACTTCATCGCTACTTCGAAGTCGTATTTTGAACACATTCAACAGCGCGCCTGGGTAGAAGATATTGTGGCAAACATTCGTCAAGCCAATTTTGTCGACGTAATTTATTTGGCCCAAGGATTGGATTCGCTGATGCCCAACCAATCCTTTTCCGCCGATGCCAAAGCCATGGCTTGGTACGGACTTGCGCATCACGTTTCAGGTGGGGAGGACATGAATGCGTTTGGTCTTCACGACGATCTTAAATTCTTGTCGAACAAGCAATTGTTGCCACTGAATCATGTGATTCGGTCCATGAATAAGGATCAGCTGATGATCATGGCGGTGAGAAACATCGCCTTGGCCATCGCCCAGAAAGGAAATACCCCTTTCCGAAGGAATTTGCTGGATTCCAGCATAAAAATCATGCTGTCTAATCCCACTTTTGAAATGTATCAATATTCGGTGGGGGCCATGGATACTGCCACAAATGGGGCCGCTTATTGGCACAAAGCGCTCATGGGGTTGAACCTGTTGGAAAACAGCGGGTATGCGCATTTTAAGCGGTTGAGGATGAAGGATTCTTTGGTATTGCAGGTGGAGGAGAGCAAGGAGAAGCAGAAAATGAATGTTCTGAAGAAAATGGGGGTTGGGCACAGAGATTATATGGCTGTGCAATCGTTGGGCATTGATAGTTTGTGGATGTTTAGCCCCGATTATGATCAAATTGAACAAGCCGGATCAGGGAAAGTGACACGCAACTATGTGCGAGATGAAGCCATTGCAACCACCTTTGAGGATGATTACGCCGCGGCTGCTTCGGCCAATCAAATGCATTTGCAATTTTTGAAGAATATGGGCAGCGCCACATTGACAACCGATGACGTGAATCGATTTGCGATGATGCAAGATTGGATGGAAGAACGATTGAACAATGGTTTAACCCCGATGATGTTGTTTCAAACGGCCCTCATGAAATCTGAACTCAAAGAGAATAACATCGGCCATGTGGCTTGGGCCGGCGCCGTGAATCACATCGAATCCCGCAAATTTTCACCGTTGTACATGGTGGTTTCGATGATATATATCCCAGCGTTTCCCTA
>CANHGC010000074.1 GCA_947460045.1 Bacteroidota bacterium
GGGATTAGTCGCAGAAACGCCCGAGCAAGCCTTGGAAGCAGCGCAAAAAGTGAAAGAACATTTCCAATCTGATTGGTGTGTGGTAAAAGCCCAGATCCATGCGGGTGGTCGCGGAAAGGGTAAAATCCAGGGCAGCGAGCAGCGCGGAGTTCAAGTGGCCAAGAACCCAGAGCAGGCCTCAGACATCGCAAAGAATTTGTTGGGCGGCACATTGGTGACCATTCAAACAGGTGCTGCAGGTAAATTGGTGAGCAAGGTTTTGGTGGCTCAGGATGTATTTTATCCTGGCGCGAACGAGCCCAAAGAGTATTATATGAGTGTGTTGTTGGATCGTGCAACCAAAAGAAATGTGATCATTTACACCACAGAAGGTGGGATGGACATTGAAGAGGTTGCTGAGCAGCATCCAGAGAAAATCCACAGAGAGTGGGTGAATCCCGCCGTGGGTTTGCAGTCTTTCCAAGCGCGCAAAATTGCGTTCAACTTGGGTTTAGAAGGTAAGGCATTCAAAGAAATGGTCACATTTGTTACCGCTTTGTATAAGGCTTACGATGAAACCGATAGCGCCATGTTTGAGATCAACCCTGTGTTGAAGACGTCAGACGATCGCATCATCGCAGTGGATGCAAAAGTAGACTTGGATGATAACGCTTTGTATCGTCACAAAGATTACTTGGAATTGCGCGATTTGGCTGAAGAAGATCCTACTGAAGTGGAAGCCGGTAAATTCAACTTGAACTATGTGAAGCTCGACGGTAACGTGGGCTGTATGGTGAACGGTGCGGGTTTGGCGATGGCAACCATGGATATTATCAAGTTGAGCGGTGGTGAGCCAGCGAACTTTTTGGATGTAGGAGGTACTGCCAATGCAGAAACTGTAGAAAACGGTTTCCGTATCATTATGTCGGACCCCAACGTGAAGGCGATTTTGATCAATATTTTCGGTGGTATCGTTCGTTGCGATCGTGTAGCCAACGGAGTGGTTGAAGCTTACCGCAAAATTGGTGATGTACAAATCCCAATCATTGTGCGTTTGCAGGGTACCAATGCCGTAGAAGCCAAGCGCATCATCGATGAGAGTGGTTTGAAAGTATACAGTGCTATCACTTTGTCTGAAGCTGCCGCTTTGGTTGAGCAAGTTTTGAAAGCCTAATTGATATTTTTGATTGATACAAAAAGGGAACCCATTGGGTTCCCTTTTTTTTTACTGTACAATTGAACGGGCAGTGTGATTTTGAGTGAATAAGGTGCAAATATTGCCGCTGTATTGCCGTTTATCTTTGAATTATGAGATTGGCATTTTTTGTCGTGATGTTGTTTGGGTTTACCTCCTTGTTGGCTCAAGAAGGCAAGCAGAATCAATTCCCGGAGACCCACTTTGATCGGGGTGTTGAATTGTATCGTGAAGGTAGATTCAATGCTGCTGCGGCACAGTTTCGGAGTTATTTGAATTTGGTACCCACTGGCAGCAATCGGTCTGAGGCGGAGTACTATTATTCCATCGCGAAATTGCGTGCTGGACATACAGACGGAGTGGCTTCATTGCAGCAGTTTCTGGACCAGAACCCTGGTTCTTTGAAAACCACCGAAGCCAATTTGGCCTTGGGGGATTTCTATTATTTGAAGTCGAAATACAGCAGTGCATTGCGGTATTACAAGCAAGTGGATGAGAAGGCGATTGAAAAGGAATTGCGCTCTCAGTTCAATTATCGCAAGGGATTTTGTTTGGTAAATGGCAAGAAATACAAAGAAGCCGTTGAGGTTTTGAAAGCGGTGGCAGATGCCCCTGGGGAGTACCGCGATTTGGGAAGTTACTACTACGGATATGCGTGTTTGATGATGGGAGATTATCCACAAGCGATTACGGCTTTTGAGAGGATTCGGGATAAGGGGTATGACAATGTGCGTTTTTATTTGGCACAGGTTCACTACCAAATGAACAATTATGACTATGCGTTGGCGGAGTTGGAGAAGGTGGGTAAGAAAGTGCCACAGAACCAAGTGCAGTGGTTGAAGGGCAAGTGTTATTTCCGGAAAAACGCGTTTGATAAAGCGGCTGAATCGTATCGTTTGGCTCAACTATCGCCCGACACGTTGAAAGTTGAGGAGAAATACGAAATTGGGTATTCATTTTATCGCACAGGAGATTACGAAGGCAGTGTGTTGTGGTTGAGCAGTGTGGCGGCGATGGGAGATAGTTTATCGCAGATCGCGAGTTTCCAGTTGGGCAATGCGTTGATGAAGCAGAAAAACAACCGTGAAGCCATGAATGCCTATGCGGAAGCGTTTAGAACTGGTTATAACCCAGATATCGCCGAGATGGCTTTGTTCAATCAGGCGAAATTGGCCATTTTGTTGGGAGATAATCAGAGTATTGGTTTGTTGGATAAGTATGTGAAGTTGTTCCCGGAGAAGGCGAATGCGAAAGAGGCCACAAAATTGAAAGCGAGGTTGTTGATCAATACGGATAGTTATCGCGAGGCGGTGGCATTGTTGGATGGATTGGGGGAGTTGGATGCGCAAACCGAAGACGTGTATCAAAAAGTGACATTGGCACGGGGGATGGAGTTGTTCAAGAGTCGGAATTTTACCGGTGCATTGGAATTGTTTGAAAAGTGTGCAGCGAGGCGTTCAAATGCGGATTATGCTGCGCAGGCCATGTTTTGGAAGGCAGAGGCGTTGATGTTGCAGGGCAATGAATCGGCGGCGGTGAGTGCGTATCAGGCGTTTTTGGATCGACCAGCGGCGGCGAGTACCGAGGTGTTCCCCTATGCGTATTATGGTTTGGGTTATGTGAAGTTTCAGCAGAAGAAATACGCGGAGGCCAGCGAATATTATTTGGGTTTCACTGTGAAAGCGGCCCAAGGGCGTTATGAAGAGAGAATGGTACACGATGCTTATTTGCGTTTGGGCGACTGTTACTTCATGGTGAAGCAGCTCAATGAGGCAGTGAAGGCGTATGCTTATGTGAGTGGAAAGAAGGGTGCGGATGCGGATTACGCGTTGTATCAGAGCGGATTGATTTACGGATTGATCAGTAAATCGGAAGAAAAGGTGAGTGCCATGAAGCGATTGATTACGGAGTTTCCGACTTCTAGGTTTGTGGTGGATGCCTATTTTGAAACGGCTGAAGAATATACTGTGATGGGTAGAATGGCTGATGCAGAGAAATATTACACCGAGATTTTGGAAAAATTCCCATCCAATCCAAGGGCCAATCGCGCGTATTCTACGTTGGGTAGGATTTACTATAATTCGAACAAGATGAACAGTGCGGTGGATATTTATTCAAAGCTGTACGACAATTACCCTGGTACTCCGGAGGCGAAAATTGCCAATGATATGGTGAAGAAGATTTATGCGGAACAGGGCGATGCGAAGCAGTATGTAAGGTGGAAGAAGGACCGTGGTGGTATCTCCAACGAAGACCAAGACAGTTTGATGTATGAAGTGGGTTACAATGCCTACGAAAAGGGAGATTTTGCCATCGCCAAGAAGGGTTTTGACTCTTACTTACAGGATTACCCCAAAGGTGGATTTTATTTGTTGGCGCATTATTATTTGGCGCAATCAAACGAAGAATTGAAGAACAAGGAAGAAGCGATCAGGAATTATTCAATTGTGGCATTGGCGAACAGTGGTGATTTGAAGGAAGACGCGGCGTTGGCGGTGTTGAAGTTGAGTGGTGAGAACCCCACTTGTGATCAGGTGTTGGCGTTTGTTGAAGTGCTGGAGCCCATCACCCAGAGTCGTGAAACCAAGCAGAATTGCTGGCAAACGATGATGTATTGTTATGCGAAGTCGGGCAATACCTCAGGATTGGAGGCAATTTCGGCAAAGGTGTTAGAAGATAAAGGCACCCCTGCTGAGATGCGTACGGAGGCGAAGTTGATTTTGGTGAAATCGGATATCAAAATGGGAAAAACGGAGAATGTATTGAGCGATTTGAAGGGAATTTACGGAAAGGATAACAACCGATTTGCTGCTGAAGCAAAGTACGTTGAGGCTCAGTATTTGTATGGAATCGATAGTTTGGAGCAGTGTAAAGCATCATGCTATGCTGTTTTGGATGAATTCAATGGATATGATTTGTGGGTGGGTCGCGCGTTGATTTTGTTGGGCGATGCGTTTAAAAAAGAGGGTGATCTTTTCAATGCAAAGGCCACATGGAACGGGGTGATTGAGAATTTTGATGTGGCTGAATTGAAGAAGGAAGCCAAGGCCAAGTTGGATCAGCTGGCTGCAGAACAAGCGAACAAGCCGTAAGGCAAAATTGGTCGATTTCATATGGTTTACAGAAGGGCGGCAACGCCCTTTTGTTTTTTTGGGTCTATATTCGTTATAAATCAAAATGTATGAGGATCATATTGTTACTATTCATAACCTGCTTGTTTCAAATTTCGGGTATGGCGCAGCCGCCGATTTGTGGGGCAAATAGTTTGACGAAATACGTACAATATCAACTGCTAGAAACGGGATACCGAAATTTGGAGGTGAACGGAATACGTTATTTCAATCAAGGGTATTGGGTTTCTGGATTTGTTGAAAGATCAGCCAGCGCCAATAGGGATTTTTTCTTGTCTAAACTCAATGATACCGGGGGAGTCGTGTTTAGCAAAGTGATGGGTGATGTGGCTCAAGAAGGAGGGTATTGCAGCGCATTGCCCGTTTCTGATGGTTGTTTGATTTCAGGTAGAAGTAAGGGCGCCAAAGATGTAGCGATTATCGCCAAAATAACCAATACGGGAAGTATCGCATGGTCGAGAACTACCGAGTCTGTTTCGGGCAGTTATGATGCCATTCGCGGGGTTCATATGGATGAGGCCAAAGACCAAATTGTGGCGGTGGGAACGGGGATGCAGCAAACAGGCAAAGCCAATGTGATGATTTTGAGTTTGGATAAGAATGGAAACACCCTTTGGACGAGAAATATTGATTTGGGTGGCGCACAGCACCATTTAAACGCCATAAAAAAAATAGACAGTATTTATTATATCGCTGGCTGGGCACAGTTTTCGGGTGTTTGGAAACCTACCTTGATTCAGATTTCTGAGACTGGGCGACTGGTCAAAGGTCAGTATGCCGATGTTGCCGGAAATTCCATTTATGTGGATATGGAGGTGAGTCCATCAGGCAAGCTATATCTGTTGGGGTTTTCCGTTGTTTCTGGCCTACAGTATGGGTTTCTTACTTGTATGTCGAAGCAAGGCAACGTGATTTGGCGGAAGTATTTGGGTTACGGAAACAGTGATTTTGGCGATAATTTATTCTATGATAACGGTCAATTGTGGGTGTTTGGACAGACGACGGTTTCAGGTGTGGGGAAGCGGGAGTTTTTTGTGAAGTACGATACATTGGGGTCGGTTCAGAGCAGAGGAGGGCTGTATGAGTCGCCTTTTGCTTTTGCTGCGAAAATCAATGGATGGCCTGTAGGTCGTTCGCACTTTGGGGGTATTGCCGTGGTTGGTATCGACAATAAGTCATCGAATACAACGCACTTTGAAATCATGTTCACCAATCCTTGTGATCAGAGCGGTTGTTCGGTGAATCCTGAATCTGATTTGATATCTCAGAATTACAGTGTCTCAGAGAAAAGTGTGAGTTTGCCTTCCACGAATTCCACCAATGGGGGGTTAATCGATGTTTCAATAAGTTCGTTGGGATTGAATGTTTCTGAGAAGTTCTCTTGTTACAGAAATTGTAGTTTTAACGCAATTCGCAAGGTGCCAGGCTTGTTGAAGATTTGTAACAATGGCACAGACAAAGTTGCGGTTAACGCAAGCGCGGCGGATTGCAAATATCTTTGGGAAAACGGCGATACTGCGGCTTCTCGGGAGTTAGTGAAAGCCGGAACTTACTGGGTGAAAACCTATAATGATTGCGGCATCAGGATAGATACCATTGTGGTAGTGGGTGTTGATCAACCAACTAAAACAAGGCTGTCGGACTCGTTGTATTGCTACAAGGGGTGGTCTTACTTTGCAAATATTACCTCGATGCAAGAAACCACTATCGCATGGGAAAACGGTGATGCTTCATGGAGTAGGAGCATTACCCAATCCGGTAAATATTGGTATGAAGTCAGCAATCGCTGTGGGGTTTGGCGAGATACGTTTTTGATTACGGAGGATTCTGCGCCAAAATCGGTGTTGCCCAAACAAATGAACTTGTGCAACGGCAGCAATGCAATGCTCGATGGTACCCAGATTGGCAAAGGGAAATACCAGTATCTTTGGGAAGATGGTAGTAAAGTGCCTACAAGTTGGGTTTCTGGTTCGTCGCTGAAAATTTTAAAAACATGGAATCTCTGTGGGAGCATCAACGATACGGTGAATGTGGTGTTTGGCGAATGCAACTGCAGTTTTTGGGTTCCCAATGCATTTACACCAAGGGCGAGCGTGGGCAAGAACGATGGTTGGAAGCCTGTTTTTAATTGTGCGGCCGATGCTACATTTAGTATCTATTCTCGTTGGGGGGAGTGTTTGGTTCGGGATCAATCCATCAATGTGCCTTGGGATGGGTATTACATGGGTGATTTGGTTCCAGACGGCGTTTATATTTATATCATAAATGGTAAATATACCAGTAGCACGAAAGGGTGGCAGAGGATGGATAAGAGCGGTACAGTGTTGGTTTTAGATGGCGGGAAATGAGATTGGCCTGCATCGATCGTTTTGAATTGTGATCCAGGCTTCAGTATGAAAATCGGGGTATAGATTCACAGATTCACAAATTCAATGTCGGTGGCATTGGGCTTGTTTGATTACAAGAGATTTTCGATTGGTGCGATGGGGTATGTGAGATAAAAACGAAGAAGGGGGGCGCATCGCGCCCCCCTTCTTCGTTCGGGGTTTCCCTTGTTTTAGATGACGGGATTCTAAATGGTTTGAATTCTAAATGGTTTGAATTACTTCAAATCCAATACAGTAGATCCCATTTTGTAGCCTTCAGAGTAGATTTCTACGCTGTATTTGCCGGGCTTCAATTGAGATTCTGGCTTCCATACCGTGGGTGGTACAGGCTTTAAGTCGTTTTCGAAAACGGTGGTCAGTTTGTAAGTGTACTTCGATGATTTGCCGTCGAAATCAAATGTACCCCCTTGTCCGCCATTGGCCAATGTAACGCCTTCTGGACCGGTGATTTTTACAAACAATGTTTTATCGCCCGCTTCGGCAACGTTGTTGTCGTTAATGCTGAAGCTGATACGAAATGCTTCCACTGCGCTCGCTTTCAATGTGCCGGTTTCTTTGCCGGTGAGCCATTTCTTCTTTAAGGTTTCAATTTTCACTGAACTCGCTTGTAAGCGTGATGCCAAACTTTTCAAC
>CANHGC010000075.1 GCA_947460045.1 Bacteroidota bacterium
ACCAAAAAACCATATACTTTTAAAAGATAGGTTTACTTTTGAACTGTGATCTTCTTGGTCACTTGCTTGCTGCCTGAGGTTACTTGTACCAAGTAAACTCCGTTGCTCAAGCCATCGGTGTTCAAACTCATCACACCGTCGTTGGCAACTGTTCTGCTGCTCACCATCTTGCCCTCAATGCTCATCACGTTTACTGTGATATTCGCTCCGAAGGTTTCTGATGTAGCTACTTTGATGTCGGCCGAAGTTGGGTTTGGATATACCGCAACGCCTACTTCTTGCAAATCTTTCACCGCAGCGCGGTTCATTACCACTTTCTTGGTCTTGGAGCATTCGCAACCGGTCTGACGTACTACTGCTTTCATGGTAACGGTGTATTCACCATCACTTTGCAAGTCGTATTTCACCGCTGCGTTTGCATCTTTAGACTTCATGGTTCCACCACCGGCGAAAACCCAAGTGTAGTCTACGTTGTTCTGACCACCGGCAACACCTGAAGCATTTACTGGCTCCGCTTTGATACCATAGAAGCTAAATCCATAGTCAGGGGTAGCTTGGAAGTCACAAGTACGTGGTGATTCGTTGATGGTTACACGTTGAGTGATTGAATCTGCACAACCACCTGCGATGCTTGCGTACAAGGTTACGTTGTAACTGGTGGTTTGGATGATGTTGTACAATTTAGATGGATCTGAACTGTTAGAAGATGTGTTGTCGCCGAAATCCCAGGTGTAGCTGATATCACCTTGAGGCCATGTGGTGTTGTTTACAAATACCACTTGATCGCCAGCACATACGTCTGTTGCAGTAAAGTTCGCTTTAGGTTGCGTAGCAACATTCAGCTGTTTTGTAATTACGTCAGAGCAACCATTGTCTAGTTTAACCAAAAGTGTGATGTTTTTGGGTCCCAAATTGCTCCAGTTTTTGGTGGGTGATTTGGTTTTGCTGGTTGTTCCATCGCCGAAGTTCCAGTTGTAGTTTGCTACTGAGCCCGCAATTTCTGCAGTGGTATTGGTGAATTCGGTGGGGGTCAACGAGCATGCTGCGGTGTTGGTGAAGCCCGCTTTGGGTGATTCACGCACTTCGATGGTTTTTACCATTGAATCCTTACAACCAAATTCAGACATGGCGATCAATTTCACACTCTTGTTTCCTGACTTAGAGAAGGTGTACTTTGGTGCTTCATCGGTGCTTACGCTACCATTGTCGTTGAAGTTCCAGAAGCTACCTACCAATCCTGATCCAATGGTGGTTTGATTTGAGAATACGAACTCGTCGTTATCACAGGTTCCGCTTACGAGGCTGAATTTCGCGGTGGGTTTCTCAAACTGATAGACTTTTTGGGTCAATTTGGCCACACAACCATTCAAATCGGCGCTCAACGTTACATTGTAGGTACCTGGTTTGCTGTATTTGTATTTGGCATCAGTGGTAGTAGCCTTGGCGCCATTGCCAAAGTCCCAATTCATTTTTGCGGTGCTTGGGGTAGTTTTGTTGGTGAATACCAAGTCTTGACCCAAACATGCGTTGGCTTTATCAAATGCCACCGTTGGGATTGCGTTCACATCCACATCATAAGATTTGGTGAATACAAATCCGTGTGGAAGGGTTTTAGAGGTCAAAAGCACTTTGAATTTACCAGAGGCTGGGAATTGGAAAACGGGCTCGGGGGCGTTTGAAGTATCAGCGGCATTACCGGTACCGAAGTTCCAGAAGTGCTCCATAGAACCAGAGTTTACTTTAGATGTATTGGTGAACAAGACTTCATCGCCGTTACAGATTTTTGCTGGGAAAGTAAAATCTGCTTTGATTGATGGGTAAATCAATACTCTGCGTCTGATGAAAGTATCGCAACCATTGTTGTTGTCGGTTACTTTCAATACAACCGTTACGAAGCTGTCTTCCAAAGTGGCATCAGATGTTTTGAATTGAACTTCCATGTTGGTAGATCCACTTGGGGGGGTTAGGGTAGCACCGCTTACTGCTTTACCAGCTTGAGTGAAGGCCTGAACGGTCGCAAACCAATTGTTCGGCAACGAAGTACCATAGGTTGAGTTGCTGTAAACGCGTGGTGCTCTTACGTCGTAAATTACGGGTTGGTCGATGACAGTGATATCGAACGGTCTACCTCTTTGATAAATGGCATTGTTGGGGGTAGTGGTTTTCGAAGAGAATTCGTAGAATCCACCGCCTGGTGCGGGTTTTACCAAAGTTGAGAAGGTGAACGAATCGTTCTTGGTGTTATCGTCTGGAATGTCCAAATACACTTTAATGGTAGTTTGTCCAGCGATATCCAAAACCACAGGGGCTTTGAAGTTGTATAGGAATGTATCGCCAGGTAAAATGCGCTGGGTAACCAATTCTCTGGTGGCTTTGCCATTGACGCTGTAGGCAACAAAGAAATTGTAAATGGTATCTACAAAAGTGTTTTTGATGGTGATGCCTGCATTTGAACTATGTCCGGCACAAACGCTGCTTGCCACGGTGTACGAAGTGCGGGTAGCTGCGATATCCATGTAGTTTTCTTTGGTCCCGCGATCGTGACGAACGGTATTTCTTGTAACATTCCTTAAATCTGTAGCGGCCAAGTTGGTTACGCGGGGTACGTTGTTTTGGGTTTCGAAACTGTTCGAACGCATATCGAGTTTGGAAAAATCAACCCACTGAGGGTTGGTGTAGTTGTTGCCAGTTCCGCATTTTGCATCCCCCTTCCAAGTGTTGTAGCTGTTGTAGGTTGTTTGACCTACCGACCATAGTTGTGTTCCACCAGTACCACCTACCAAAAATGAGTTATGATTGATGGATTGAATGTTTGTAGATGCTGCTTGGTTATTCAAATACACAGGGTAGATGTAGTAATTGGAAACGGCGTCCAAGATATTGCCTTCGAAAAAGTATCGGGATTGCATCTCTTGGAACAGGTAGCCATAGCAAAAATGGAAATTGTAGGTTGTGGGCCTGGTGTGTATGGTGTTGTTGCGGACGTCGCATGTTACACCAGAGGTGAAGTTGTAAGTATAAATGTTGTAAGTAGCGAACCAGCCGTAATTGTTGGCAATGAGGTTGTTGTGTACGGTTAGGTTGTTGCAGTAGTACAAATACAATCCCCACCAGTTACCGGTTGTAGCACCGCCGCTGTTGTTAGTAAGAATGTTTTTGTTTACACTTAGCGAGCCCATAAAGAACATATAAGTATTGAAAAGTGTACCATTTGAACGGTTACTATCCATGGTGTTTTCATCGAAGCGATTCAAACTGCGCACGTTGTTGTAGTTGTACCAGTTGTAGAACAAATAGGTTGTTCCACCGGTACCACCGGTATGGAAACGGTTGTTGGTAATTCTGTTCCCAACCATGTTGTTGTCGTAGCAATAGTACATCCAGTGGGTGTAGTTTGCTGTGGTGGTAAAGGTTACGTTCTTGTCTACGATGTTGTTGGTGAAGTCAAGTACATAAGCATAGTAAAGGTACGCGTGGAAGAACTGTGAGTAGGCAGCAATATTGCGGGTGGTGTTTCTGTCAAAAACCACAGGATTGGTTGTGTTACCGTAGTTATACCAACCAAAAATTGTATAGTAAATATTGATGTAATTGGTGGTAGAATTCACAGGCGCACCGGCATAGGGCATGTCGTGGAAGTTGTTTCCGCGGTAGGCCGTAGAACGGTTGGTGCTGTAGGTGAAGTACGTCCAGATGCCGTAAACTGTAAGATTACATGGGCTACTGCTGCTTGCTGCCAATCTACTGATGTCGTTGTTAATAAACTGCTCACCATTGCTGTATTGGTTGTAAATTCCATAGAAAAAGAAGTTTCTGATGGTATTGCCTTCAAAGGTGTTGTTGTTTCTCACACTGGTGTAAGCAGATGTGCTCTGTTGGTCAATGATACCATAAGTTGGACCAGGGGCATTGGTGTTTGTGGTTCTCATCAAACAGTTTCGCACGGTATTGAACGAACCGTTTTGCGCAGTTGTGGTGGTGGTCAAACTTGTGCCCGACGTTGCAAATGCGATGTAGGCACCCCCTGCTGTAGTACCTGTGGTTTGAGCAGTAAACTCAATGGTACAAGAAGCGATGGTGTTGTAATCTGATACGTTTGTAAAGCGAATGCCCGTTTGAGCAGTACCCGTTCCTGTTTTTTGAATGGTAAGGCCACTGATGCTCACGTAATCGGCTCCGTTGATAAGAATGGCCTCATTGGCAGACGAACTGCTCAATGTGTTGCTGTTACCAGTGATGGTCACAGTGTTGGTAGCCGATGTTCCGGTGATCGCGTTGAAAGTAACCACGTTTGCGGTGGTTTCGTTCGATAAAACGCTCACTCTCACTGGGCCACTCACTCCGCTTGTTCCAATGGCAGAGGCAAAGGCCGACCAGCTGGCGTAGTTGGTGCCGCTGGTTGCAGATGCTGAATTGATGGTGTAATTCCCGCTCAATTGCGCCCGGGCTACCCCAGACAGACACAAGAGCATCAACAGCGCTTTCATTTTCATGAAAATGCCGTTGGCCGATTTGTTGTAGTGTTTTTTCATATGTGTTTTATTTGGTAATTGTTATTTAGGTATAACTTCATACGAACAAAAGTATCGACTTTGTCTGATTTGTGTCATTGAAAAACCCCATTACACTATGGTATTTTTGAATAATGTTATAGTTTTTTTGTAGTAAAAAGCGCTATTCAAGCCATTCGGCTCTATTTTTTTTTAGTAGTTCGCCTTTGGATGGAAAAGGGGCCTCGGTTGAGGTTGCCTCTTGCTGCGGCTGAGTGATCCGGGCCAATAAAAATGCTATCTCCTAGAAGTTGGAGTTAAAGTAGAATTGGGAGATGTCTCCTAGAGGTAGGATAGAAGTGGGGGAAATTCCGAAAATCAGGCTTCGCTCAGCGCGCAGCAGTCGATGGCGATTTCAAGGGCCTGAGCCATGTTGTTCACCGGCGGAAAACACGTGTTGTTGCAACACACCATGATTTGCATTTCTGCGTTATTTTCATTATATTCTAGTGTGGTCCAAGAGGGCAAGTATTGATACAAGGGCTTCAAGTTTTGCCTATTGCCGCCATCGATTTTGATGTGACAGCCGCCGAGGGTGATACTCTGAGCCAGGCGCGACCAATTGAAATACCATCCAGGGCTCTGAATCATGGGCGATGACACCTGTAGTAACAGGGTGTTTGCCAATTGAATGAACCCTTGATTGGATTGAAGCATCCCTACTTGAAACAAGCAGTGTGCTAGTATGGAATTGGGTGAAGCGATTACATCGTCGTTTAAATCACTTTTTCTCACAATCAAGGCCTCGCCATTTTTTGGTGTGAAGGCCATTTGTTGCGTTTGGGGGTCATAAAACAATTCGATGGCTTTGGTGAGTAGGGCATTCGCCATTACAAGGTATTTGGGATTGGGAGATGCCCGGTGCAAGCTGAGTAAACCATCGCACAAACAGGCGTAGTCTTCCAAAAAACCATGAATTTTTGTTTCGCCATTTCGGTGAATCCGCAGCAGTGAATCGTTCTGCCAAAAAGTAGACCACAGCCAATCGGCCAGCGCAGTGGCTTTATCCAAGTACGTTGAATTGTCTAAAAACAATCCGGCATCGGCCAAAGCTTTGAGGTATAGAGCATTCCAGCTGCAGATTGCTTTGTCGTCGAAACTGGGACGAACACGACTGTCTTGATAACGTTTGATTTTTTGTTTGATGCTCAGCAGCAGTGGGTGATATTGGGCAGCGGTGAGACCTGATTTTTCTAGCACTTGCAACGGCGCCAAGGGTTGATGCAGGATGTTGTAGCCGTGTTCCCAGTTGCCATCTTGTTGGATGTTGAATTGGATTTCGGCCAAGGCGAATTCTTCATCGTTGAGTATGGTGAGCAGTTCTTCGCGGGTAAAGACGTAAAACTTGCCTTCCATGCCTTCAGAATCGGCATCAAGTGCGCTTCCGTAACCGGCGTGGGTATGGTTGGGATCGCCTTTCAGCCCGAGTTCGGCCTCGCAAAATTGAATACATTCTTCGGCAATTTGCTTGTACAGGGGAGCGTCGGACCACGCAAATGCCCTGGAATACAAAGAAATCAGTTGCGCATTGTCGTACAACATCTTCTCAAAATGTGGCGCAAACCATTGGGCGTCTGTGCTATATCGACAAAAACCGCCACGAATTGTATCGTAAATGCCGCCATTGCTCATTTTGATTAGGCTCAAATGCAGGAAATCTTTGGCGCTCTCTTCGCCGGTGAGCAGGTGATAATCCAAGATGAATTCATACTGTCCGGGCAATGGGAACTTGGGTGCGCGATTGGGTCCGCCATCCACCCAGTCCAGATTTTCCGCCATCGTGATGAATTGTTCTTTGAGTTGATTTCTGCTGATGGTATCACCCGATTGCCATTGATTGATGCTATCGAGTTTTTCTTGGATGCGTTGGGCGTAATCGTTTGCTTTTTCGGGCTCTTCGCGATACACTTTGGCCAATTGTTCGATGATCTGCTGCCACTGCTCTTTGGGGAAATAGGTGCCTGCGTAAATGGGCTGCATGTTGGGCAAACAAACCACATTGAGTGGCCATCCGCCTCGGCCGGTCATGATTTGACAAGCATCCATATATACCATGTCGATGTCTGGTCTTTCCTCCCGATCCACTTTGATGCTTATCAAATGGTGATTCATGATTTCGGCGGTTTCAAAGTCTTCGAAACTCTCGTGTTCCATCACGTGACACCAATGGCATGTACTATAGCCAATGCTCACCAACACCAATTTGTTTTCAGATTTTGCCCGCTGCCAAGTGGCATCGCTCCATTCTTCCCAAGCCACGGGGTTGTAAGCATGTTGAAGCAGGTAAGGGCTGTTGGCGTGGATGAGTGCGTTGGGTTGGTTGTGGTTCATGCGATTGTGGATTGTGTTGAGGGGGTTAGACATTTGTGGGCGGGCTTGCTTAACTTTGTTTTCGATGAAATGGCTCGACAAAGGTCGCACAGTGCGTTGGATTCTCAATCTATTTTTGGGGTTGAGTTCTTTGTGGATTTTGCCGGTGGTGGCTCAGGGCGAGGTTTCTGGGGTTTCGGGAAATTCGGTGGTGGGGTTGGTGAAGTTTCAGAAAGACAGCAGCGGCGCTTTGGCGTTTTCTTTTCAGAGTAAGGAGCAGGCATTGGATACGCTCATTGTTTGGCTCTTGATGAAAAAACCCAGCGTGGCAATGGGTTTTATGCCCAAAGATTTGTTCGTGGCGCAGTGGAGATCACACGACACGGTGACATTG
>CANHGC010000076.1 GCA_947460045.1 Bacteroidota bacterium
GTTTCATCGACAGATTTACGATTGGCTCGCCATACTCAATACCAACGTTTGGGTGATACTCATTCTCATGGCCGTAGTGGCAATCATCGCTATGTCTACCATTTTACTCATTTTAATGGTAGAAAAAACATCCTTTGTTGGTATCGCTCAAGCCATGGGAAGCCCCATTTCGCAGATCCAAAAGATATTCCTTTGGCAAAGTGCTATCATCGTGTTTTTTGGAGTTGTGATTGGGGATGTTATCGCCATTGCACTGTGCTGGATTCAAGATAATTATCACTATTTAACATTGAACCAAGATGTGTATTTTGTGAAATATGTGATGGTAGACCTCGAGCCGATGTCGGTTTTATGGGTGAACATCGGGGTGGTGTTGGCCAGTGTTTTGGCGGCTTTGCTACCCGTACAATGGATAAAGCGGATGACCCCTTCCAGAGCCATCCGCTTCCAATGAGATGATTGATTAATTTTTTTGGATGCGATTAAGCATCAATTTTTGCATATTTGGCATTGGCTTCGATGAATTCCCTTCTTGGAGGTACTTCATCGCCCATCAACATGCTGAAAATTCTGTCGGCCTCGGCTGCGCTATCGAGTTCAACACGCTTCAAGGTTCTGCGCGCCGGGTCCATGGTGGTTTCCCACAGCTGTTCTGCGTTCATTTCTCCCAAACCCTTATATCGCTGCACACCTACGCTGTCTTCGTTTCCACCTTTTGCCAATTCTTTGATGGCGATATCACGACCGGCATCGTCCCAACAGTAGCGACTTTCCTTGCCTTTCTTCACCATGTACAATGGGGGAGTTGCAATGTATAAGTGGCCGTTTTCGATGAGTTTTTTCATGTGGCGGAAGAACAGTGTTAAGATCAAAGTTCTGATGTGAGATCCATCGACATCCGCATCCGTCATGATCACAATTTTGTGATATCTCAAGTTTTTGAGGATCAGTTCTTTTTCACCTTCATCGTTGGTGCCAATGTGTACGCCCATGGCCGTGAACATGTTGCGAACTTCTTCGTTGTCGTATATTTTGTGCTCCAACGCTTTTTCAACGTTCAAGATTTTTCCTCTCAGTGGTAGGATGGCCTGGAATTCACGGTCGCGACCTTGTTTCGCTGTTCCGCCCGCTGAATCACCCTCAACCAGGAAGATTTCACAAACGGCTGGGTCGGTTTTAGAACAATCGCTCAATTTACCGGGTAAGCCCATGCCACTCATCGCGCCTTTGCGTTGCACCATTTCGCGTGCTTTTCTCGCTGCGGCACGCGCTTGCGCAGCCACAATCACCTTGTCAACGATAATCCTCGCTTCTTTGGGGTTTTCCTCCAAGTAATTGTCGAGCATTTCGCCCACCGTCATGTCAACGGCACCCATCACTTCGTTGTTACCCAATTTGGTTTTGGTTTGACCTTCGAATTGTGGTTCTTGAACTTTTACAGAGATCACACCGGTAAGTCCTTCCCTGAAATCGTCACCTGAGATCTCGATCTTTACTTTTTCAAGCAATTTCATTCTCTCGGCATACGCTTTTAATGTGCGGGTCAACGCCCTTCTGAAACCGGCTACGTGTGTTCCGCCTTCAATGGTATTGATGTTGTTTACGTATGAATGCAAATTTTCAGCGTAACCTGTGTTGTATTGAAAGGCAATTTCTACGGGGATACCATGCTTGTCGCTTTCTGCGTAAACGGGGAAAGGGATCAATTTTTCTCTGGTGCCATCGATGAAAGTGACGAATTCTTTCAAACCACCTTCGCTGTAATAATCACCTCTTTTGAATGAACCATCATCTTCGGTTTCTCTCTCATCTACCAGAGAAAGACGGATGCCTTTGTTCAGGTACGACAATTCCCTCAAACGATTTTGTAGCGTTTCGAAGTTGTATTCTGTGGCGATGAAAATGGTGTTATCGGGCTGAAATTCCACAACGGTTCCACGGCGTTCCGAGGTTCCCACTTCTTTCACCGGGTACATCGGTTTTCCGATTTGATATTCTTGTTGAAATATTTTCCCTTCGCGATAAACGGTTACCTTGAGGTCGGTTGAAAGTGCATTTACGCAACTCACACCCACACCGTGCAATCCACCCGATACTTTGTATGTGTCTTTGTCGAATTTTCCACCTGCGTGCAATACAGTCATTACCACTTCCAATGCGCTGCGATTCTCTTTGGTGTGCAGACCGGTAGGGATACCACGACCATCATCTTCAACGCGAATGGAGTTTCCTGGTAGGATGGTTACGTGAATGTTCTTACAGTGGCCAGCAAGCGCTTCATCGATACTGTTGTCAACTACTTCATAAACCAAGTGATGTAAGCCTTTTACACCAATGTCACCAATGTACATCGCGGGTCTCTTACGTACCGCTTCTAATCCTTCTAATACCTGAATATTGTCTGCGTCGTAATTCGCTCTACTTAAATCTTCCGTCATTTGACTTTTTTGTTAAATTGAATCGTAAAAATACCCATTAAACCCACTAATACAGCGGATTTTGGTGGATGATTATCCACAATTTAACAACGCCTTAACGGTGCTTTTTGTATTATCTCAGCCAGCCCAAATAATGCAAGTAAGCAACCCCCGAAGCTTGGTATTGGTATTTGTATTCAAGCGCGGTGAGGTTTAAGTCAAGCAAACGCATCTCACGCGTGTTTAGGATGAAAAAGTTCACATCACCTGCTTCGAGTCTTTTGGCTTCCATACGATACAAGGAAAGCTGGTTTTCGCCTATTTGTTTCCATTGCAACCATTGACTCTTATTTACTTCGTACTCTTGGAACAATGCATTGGATTTTACCTGGTAGGATCTCACTTTGTTGTTCACTTCCAGCGATGCATTTTTTACGGTGAGTTGCATTTGACGGTATTGCCCCCTTTGCTGTCTTAAGAACAACCCCGATTGAAAGCCCAACCCAAAACCGTTGAATTGACTTGCGCCACTCGGTGTGAAGCGCCAATCAGCGCTAGGTTGACTGTATCCGTACTTTAAATTCAAACTTGGCAGCATTTGGTTTTTCGCCAAACGGAATTCCAATTTTTGGGATTCCAATTTCAGCAAACTCAATCTCACCGCCGGCTGAATGATCCCATTACCTTGGTTTGCGCTGGTATCGAAAAATTTGGTTGCTTCAATGACCAAACTATCAATCCAAATCAGTCCGTCCTGGGTGGGCATGGCCGTGTTTAAGGGCTCAATGGGCTTTCCGTTTTCGTCCCACAAAAACATACTGATCATGAGCCTTTGCTTTTCTTTTTTCCAAAGGGCTACGTCGAATTTGGCGCGATATTGCTGCAGTTGGACGTGTGTTTCCATTGTGTCAACCGCGGTACCAGCCCCTGAGGTGAATAATTTGCGTAAGCCTTGTTGGCGCTGCTCGGCAATTTTCAATACTTGTTCGATCTGTACCGCACTTTCATGGGCGAATAACCATTGAGAATATTGCAAAAAGACATCCTGAACCAAATCATTTACCCATTGGTCTCTTTGGGCGATACTCATCTTCACATTTATTTTTGATTTGGCGAGATACGTTCTGCGATAGTCGGTGATCAAACCCTTTAACAACGGGAAATCAATCTCAACGCCCAATGAACCTGAAGCCGTGCCAGCGTTCATAGAGTAGGGGTTGTTTATGGAAATGCCACCGCCGAAATAATTGGGGATATACAGATCCAAATTTTGGTTTTGATATAACTTGGTCCCTTCATTTTTGTTGTTTCGATAATACGAAATCAACGGGTCAAAAGCACTTTTGGCGATGCTCAATTCTGCTTCGGCAATGGGTTGGTAATTTTGAGATTGTTTCAGTACCGGGTGGTTGGTAAGTACCGCATCCAACACCACAAAAAAGGGAAGGGGCGTTTGGTTGCTCAATACCGTTGGCGATTGAGTTTTCCATGACGTATCAGTTTGATTGTGATTAATAACTTTTAAGGAACCCGACAAATCATACACGGATGATGTGGCTTCAACTTGTTTTGGATGTTGAAGCATGAAAATTAGCAACACCCCCAAACTGAAACGATCGAAAATCCTCATTTTTTGAAAAATAAGCATGTTATTTCTTTTTGGGTTTTGGTACTTCTGGTTTGTAGAAATCGGCCGGAAAACCATTTAAAATTCGCCACAATTCATACCATACGGGTACAGTTTTTAACAGCATGTATCCCCGGGCACCCACACCCAATTTCAAGGCTGATGGCCAAGCTTTTTTCGTGTTGTCTGATTTTACCAATACCCGATATTCGCCATTTTCATCTACCATATTATCTACCCCGTAAACGGTGCCGTAGAAAGTACCAAAGCTGGCTTGTGGCCATCCGCTGAATACAATTGTGGGCCATCCATCAAACACGAAATTTACGGTTTCGCCAACATCTACCAGCGGCATGTCGTTCGGTTGTAACTTCAGCTGTACGGCCAAAGATGCACCGTCTGGTACAATGGTGCATATCGCTTGCCCTTCTTTTACGGTTTCATTGATTCCGCGGATCGAAGTTTTGGAAATGTAGCCGGCCTGTGGCGCTGTGATGATATAAAAACCATTTCGAATGGTGTAATTGTTATAACTGTTCCTGAGTTTGCTTACCTCCGCTTCCGTTTCTAACTGCGATGAAATGGCAGAAAAACGATCACTTTCAGTTTTTGCCAACTTTTCGCCGTACTCAGATCTCACATTGCGATACTCAATTTTGGCGGTTTCTACGGCGTTGTTCGCACTGCGTACTTTCGCTTCCAAGCCCATCTTTTTGGCAATCGCGTCTTGATACTTTAGTCTGCGGTTTTCAACATCCAACGGACTTCTAAGCACATCGATGGATAAAATACTGTCGCGTTCGTATTGTTTTTTCGCAATGGTAACCGCAACAGCAGCGGCTGATAATTCGGCCTGTTCTATTTTGAGTTTGAATTGTTCTTGTTCGATTTTGTTGAGTGCTTTCGATTGGCTTAGATCGCGGTTGTTCTCCAGTTGTTTGATCTGTTCGTTGATCGCATCAATTTTACTCGTATAGCTGAGAACCGATTTTTCCTTTGCATTGATTTGTAATTCAGTTTGATCCAAAAGGGTAGGATCCAAATATTCTGTTTTGATCTCCTTGAGAACCACGATGGTGTCACCTTCTTTCACAAAATCACCTTCTTTGATTTTCCATACACTCACCCTGCCGGCAATGTTGGTTTGGATTTCCTGCGGACGTTGGTTGGGCAGCAAGGTGATGACCTCGCCTGTGGCCTGTATGTTCTGACGCCAAGGCAAAAACATACTTCCAAGTAAAAGTAGGAACACAATGCGCAATCGAACGATCATGGCTCTTCCAATCCAAACGCTGTCTTTAAGCCAATAATTCGGGATTTTCTTGTTGGAATTTTTCATGATGTTATGATGGTTGGTTGATGGTGTCGATGCCGTTCAATTTTTCAAGCGCAATGCCGCCGTCGTACATATTTTCAACAGACAATACCAACTTTTCTGTGGCGTCTAATAGGGTTATGATCAAGATTTCGGAGGCCAGAAATTGACCCAAACTGATTTGATTGATAACCAGCAAGTAACTTCCTACAATCAACATCACGGCGGTGAAAAGGGTTTTGGAGAAAATGGCAAACTTGGCTTGCTTGTACAAAACTTTGAAATGTTCCTCGCGATGCTTCACATACGAATCCACTGAGTTATGGAAATTTTCCAAGTGCCTAGATTCCATATCAGCACTTTCACCGCGTTTGGCGAGGCTTAAAATGGTTTCGTAGGTGCTAAATTTCATATTGCTTTCATTTCGAGCACTTTCGAATCCTGATTTCCATGTATATCTAAAACCCAGGGCGATGGTTAGGCAAATTCCGATCCCCACCACTATAAACAAGGGGTGATAAATGGTCAATAGCAAAATGCCTACGATGATTTGCAATGCACTTTTGGTGAAGTCCGCTATCAATTTCGAGAATGATTTCTGCAAGGTTACAATGTCCAAAAATTTCCTCGCTTTTACCGTTAAGTCAATGTCGTTTCGCTGTATGATGTTCTCTTTGTAAATCCATGCATACCTAACGAATAGCTTCTTTTGGATGCTCTCCAATATGCTTATTTGAGCCAATTTGGTACTCCCCGAAAGTGCTACCAAAACGGTGGTCATTCCCACAATGATCATCCAACTCGAGCTCAATTTGCCGGCCATTACCGTACCTACCAAAGCTTGGATACCCAGGGGAATGGCCAAACTCAACAATCCAGAAACGATCGCATAAATTAAGATGAATTGAACGTTCTTCTTTTCTTTGTTCACCCAATTCCAAATCAATTTTATGGGTGTACTGTTGACTTGATTTTCTTGCATCATGTTTCGCTTGATACAAAATTACGGAGAAATGAATTCTTTTACTTACCCCTACCTTGAATCATAATCAATACGGTGTATAGCATGATTTTGAAATCCAGTCCCAAAGACATATTTTCCAGATACAAAATATCGTATTTCATCCGGTCAATCATCTCCTCCACATTCGAAGCATAACCATATTTGATTTGACCCCAACTGGTAATTCCGGGTTTGATGCGATGCAATCTTTGGTAGATGGGTGCTTTTTCGATGATTTGATCTTTGAAAAATTCTCTCTCTGGCCTTGGACCTACCAAACTCATTTGTCCCATCAACACATTCAAAAATTGCGGCAATTCATCCAATCGGCTTTGGCGTAAAAAGATCCCGATTTTGGTGCGCCGATCGTCTAGGTCGTGACTCAGTTGAGGTCCAGCAGATTCGGCATTTACTTTCATCGATCTGAATTTAATGATATTGAAAAGTTTGCCTTTGAGCCCAATCCGTGGTTGCGTGAAAAAAATCGGACCTCTGCTATCGAATTTTACCAAAATCGCGATGAAAACAAACAAAGGCGAAAGCAAAATCAAGGCTACAATAGAGGCCGAGATGTCTATAAATCGTTTTAAAATCTTTTGCCAAGTGGGCATTACCTCAAAATCAACTTCCACCAACATAGCCCCCAATATGTTGTTCATTTTTACCATCCCCAAAACCAAACTGTATTGGTCAGGCATAATTTTTAAATGAATGTCTTCGTTTTGAACAAGATCAATAATGGCCGTGATTTGTTCATTTTCGCCACTCTCTGTGCAAAGTATGATGTCTTCCACCTGGTGTTCATGGATGAGCTGAGGTAGATTGGTCCAATCACCCAATATTCGTCCACCAACTTCTTTGAGTGCACAATCGTCTTGGATTTTTACAA
>CANHGC010000077.1 GCA_947460045.1 Bacteroidota bacterium
ATGAAAATGTGCGGTATCGCAAATTACCCCGTCGAGATCGAGGATGATTGCGGTCATCATACAGCGGCGTGTAATTTTCTCAGGTGGTATTCTACCAAATTTACAACGGGTTCACTGGTGATTACGCCCACATCGAGGCGGTGTATTTTGCAGGCTTCTCTGAGGAGGTCACTGAAGTGATAGGCCACAGAACCCACGAAGTGAACGGGCACTTCTTTGTGGTTTTCGTATTTCCAGATGTGGATGTTGATGAATTTGCTGAATCCGTTGTAGATGAAATCTCTTACCCATTTTTCATCGCGATTGTCGCTAAGGAAACGCATGAAAGACGCCAAGTAAACATTTGGGTTGGGTTTGTTGTATACGGCTTCGAAGATGCTTTCTTTGGTTAGGTTGAAGCGTTCGATGAGGCCATTGTGTATTTTTTCGGGGAGTTCATGGTAGAGGAACATGCGAAGCAGGTCTTTGCCGTAGAAGGTTCCACCGGCTTCATCGCCAAGTACGTAGCCCAATGCTGGAACTTCTTCATGAATTTCTTTGCCATCGAAATAGCAGCTGTTTGAGCCGGTACCGAGGATGCATGAGATTCCGGGGTTATCACCACAGGTGGCGTAAACGGCTCCGGTGAGGTCATGGTCTACGGTGATGGCAGCTTTTGTAAATACTGCACGGAGGGCATTTTCCACAATGATGTTTCTGGCGGGGTGGCTGGCGCCG
Organism: Bacteroidota bacterium; assembly: GCA_947460045.1. GTDB lineage: Bacteria > Bacteroidota > Bacteroidia > NS11-12g > UBA955 > UBA955. Next base: position 718 of record CANHGC010000077.1, read on the forward strand.
GCGCCGTAGAAGAAAACGTGTTCCACCATGGGTGCAACTGCGCACAACTCGGTGTTTTTACGAATTTCACTTTCGATCAATTCTGTGGGGTGAAAAAACGGGTTGAAACCCATGGTATAAAATGAAAGGCGCTGAGATTCACCATCGGTAAAAACCCAATCGCATTTGGTGCTGCCGCTGTCTGCTACAAGAATCATGATTGAAATTGGTGCAAGATAATAAAAAAACACTTAGTGTCAATTACACACTTCAAAACAATTTTTGTTTATTATTGTATTATTGGGTTATTTTGCTCTTTCAATTGTAGCAAATACAGTATTTTGAACAAGCATGTCGGTTAGTCCATCCTTAAACCCCCACGTATCGGTAGATTGTGTCATCTTTGGTTTCAGTAAGGAGACGTTGCGTTTGTTGTTGATTAAGCGAACGGTTCCGAATGCGATTACCGAGTTGGACGATAGTTATTATGCTTTGCCGGGTGATTTGGTGAGGGACAATGAGAATTTGGATGAGGCGGCGGCGCGCGTGTTGAAGGAGTTAACGGGTTTAACGGGCATTTTCTTGCAGCAGTTTCAGGCGTTTGGCGATCCGTTGCGGATATCGAAGGCTAAGGACAGGGCTTGGTTACAGGGGGTTAGGCAGGATCCGGATGCGCGTGTTATTACAGTGGCATATATGGCTTTGATTGATAGCAATCAGGTTCAGATACAGCCGGGGAGTTTCAGTAAGGAGGCGGTGTGGTTGCCGATTGCGGAGATTCCGGAATTGGGCTTTGACCACAACGATATTTCTGAGGGGGCGTTGTTGGCTTTGCGTGAAAAGGTTCAGATTCAACCGATTGCGTTTGAGTTGTTGCCAGAGAAATTCACGATGAGTGATTTGCAAACGTTGTACGAAACCATCTTGGAGCGGGATTTGGACAAGCGGAATTTCAGGAGGAAGATGTTGAATTCTGGGGTAATAACGGCCTTGCCAGAGAAGCAACATGGGGTGAGTAACAAGCCGGCGCGGTATTACGTGTTTAACCGCAATTTGGTTGAAAATGGGGGGTTGGGGTTTGTGAATTTGAAGATGGAAGGTTCTTTCACACTCTTTAGTTAAAACCGGTCTGAAATTGCAACATAAGCCGTAACTTTGCGGCTCATTTTTCGTATATAATGCTTTCAGTTTCAAATCTTTCTTTGCGTTTTGGTAAGCGCGTACTTTTCGAAGAGGTTAACCTCAAGTTCACGAATGGCAATTGCTATGGTATCATTGGTGCCAATGGCGCGGGTAAATCAACATTTTTGAAGATTTTGTCGGGCGAAATCGAACCCAACACGGGCTCGGTGGACATCGATCCAGGCAAGCGGATGGCGGTATTGAGTCAGAACCACTTTGCATTTGATGATTTTCCGGTATTGCAAACGGTGATTCGCGGGCATCAAAAGTTGTGGGAGATCATGGAAGAGAAGGATGCATTGTATGCAAAAGAGGATTTTACGGAAGACGATGGGATGCGTGCGAGTGAGTTGGAGGGTGAATTTGCCGAGATGGATGGTTGGAATGCGGAGAGCGATGCGGCTACATTGTTAAGCAGCTTGGGCATTACAGAGCAGTACCATGAATATTTGGTGAAGGATTTGAATGGTAACCAAAAGGTTCGGGTGTTGTTGGCGCAGGCATTGTTTGGCAATCCCGATGTGTTGTTGATGGATGAACCTACCAACGATTTGGATGTAGATACCATTCGCTGGCTAGAGATGTTTTTGGCCAATTTCGACAATACCGTTTTGGTTGTGAGTCATGACCGTCACTTTTTGGACAATGTTTGTACGCATGTGTGCGACATTGATTTTGGTAAGATTCAGATTTTTAGTGGAAACTATACGTTTTGGTATCAGAGTTCGCAGTTGGCCTTGCGTCAGCGTTCGGACCAAAACAAGAAGGCCGAGGAGAAGAAGAAAGAATTGCAGGAGTTCATCGCTCGTTTCAGTGCCAACGTGGCCAAGAGCAAGCAGGCGACTTCGCGGAAGAAGATGTTGGAGAAGTTGAACATCGAAGAGATTCAGCCGAGCACAAGAAAGTATCCCGGCATCATTGTGAAGCAGGGCCGGGAAGTGGGCGACCAGATTTTGACCGTTGAGAATTTGAGTGCCAAAGCAGAATCGGGAGATGTGTTGTTCAGCAATGTGAATTTCACGGTGAGCAAGGGCGATAAAATTGCTTTCATATCGCGCAATACTTTGGCGTTGAACCAATTCTTCAAAACGTTGTGGGGCGAAGTGAAGCCTGCAACGGGCGAGTTCAATTGGGGCGTTACGGTGACTACGAGCAATTTGCCGAACGAGAATGCGCATTATTTTACAGAGAAAATCAACCTGGTGGATTGGTTGCGTCAGTATTCAACCGAGAAGGATGAAACGTATGTGCGTGGCTTTTTGGGTAGGATGTTGTTCAGCGGCGAAGAAACCCAGAAGATGTGTACGGTATTGAGTGGGGGCGAGAAGGTGCGTTGTATGTTGAGCAAATTGATGTTGGAAAATCCCAATGTGTTGTTGTTGGATGAACCCACGAACCACTTGGATTTGGAGAGCATTCAGGCGTTGAACAACGGTTTGGTGGATTATGCGGGTGTGGTGTTGTTTCACTCACATGACCAAGAGTTTATCAATTCGATCGCCAATCGCATCATTGAAATTACGCCGAACGGGGTGATTGATAAGTACATGACGTACGAAGAATTTGCTGAAGATGATCAAATCAAAGCAAGAAAAGTAGAACTTTACGGCGCATAATATTTGTGTGCATTGATTCAATAAAAAATCGAACAGAAAGACAATGAAAAAACAATTTAAATACATTCCGGTTGTGGCCTTGGGTTTGTTGGCCGGTTGTGGTGAGAAGATCGACACCAGTAAAGATTTGAAAACATCTGAAGATTCATTCAGTTATGTGTATGGTTATGAAACCGCGCAGCGCATGAAGCAGCAGGGCGTGGATGCTTTGGATTATGGCAGTTTCCTTCGTGGAATGAAAGAGGGTTTGTCGAAAGACAGCGGCTTGGCGATCAAGCAGGATGCTATGGGCAAGGTGTATCAGGGTTATGTGCAGGGTGTTCAAGACAAGAAAATCAAGGTTTTGCAGAAAGAGACCAATGATTTCATGGCTAAAATGAGCAAGGAAGCGGGTGTTACGCCATTGGCTAGCAAGGGCTATTACAAGCAATTGAAAAAGGGCAATGGTGCGGTTCCAGGTATTTACGATACGATCACTTGCTACTTCATCATCAAGAATGGTAAGGGCAAGGTGTTTCAGGACAATCGCAAGGACAAAAAACCTTTCGTGGGCAACATTGCGAGTTTGAATTTGGCGCCTTTGGAGGAATCTTTTCAGAAAACCTCTGCGGGTGGATCTTTTGAAATGTATGTTTCAAACGTAGAATTCCCAAGTTTGGCACGTATGTCGGGCACTTTTGAAGATATGTATGGCATTACCGTGATTGAGGTAGATTTGATGAATGTGGTTCCTGGTAAGGCGCCAAGCAACGAGCCTCCATTGGATTACATTCCACCGCCAGCGAAGTAATTTCCTGGATTTTCGGAAGCGTATAAACAAAACGGGGGCGGCCATTGGCCGCCCCCGTTTTGTTATTGGGTACTTCGTTTTTTGGATTCTGGGCACTTCGTCCATCGTGTTTATGACGCTGCATCAATCGTGTTCATGACGCTTCGTCAATACTGTTGATGGCGACACGTTGACAATGAGAACTCTGTGTAGTGTGATTACCTACGCAGTTGATGAATTCCGATTAATGTCCACCCGATGATCATCAACACTCCACCGATGGGTGTAACGGCACCGAGTTTGCGCAATGCGGGCGAAATGAGTTCGTTGAGGGCCAAAAACCACAAGGAAACACTGAAGATGAAGGTTCCGAGGATGGTGATTTTGATGTACATCCCTTTGGTGCTGGGGGCGCTGCCTGAGATGGCCATGAATCCAAGACCGTTGAGGGCGAAATACAGCGATGCGGTTTTCCAAACATCGAGATAGCGCGGAGAGATGGCGTCTTCCAGGGTGTGGGCACCCATGGCGCCGAGGGCAATGGATATGGCCATCATCAAGCAGCCGAGGCCTATGAGTTGGTGTGTTTTCATGGTGTTTATTTTGAGATAATTTGTACTTCGCGAGGGATTGTTGCTGCGGGCGGCGGCGTTACCGTGATACCAAAGGTAATCCATCGTGGCATCAATGGCACACTCGCAATTTCTTTGTATTGGGTGTTTAGCAAATTCTGCGCATTCACCCAAATCGAATACTGATACGGCCATTTGATGGGCGCTGGGGTCTCGTCTGGTAAGTAGGTCATCGGCGCGATGTGTATTTTTCGTTTGATTCCATAAACCAAACGCATATCCAACATCGAATAGCCACTGCCGGCATCAAAACCGGTTGCACTGCGCTGAGAGTAACGATACTGCGTGGTCAATTGCACACCATATTTGGTTTGCAGATTGAGCGATGCAATATATTGCTTGGGTAAGAAATTAACGGCATACTGTGAATATCCCTGCCTTTGCGCATCGAAACTCAACTGTCGTAACTGCGTTGCGCCGAGGGTCCATCGAACCGAAAGCAATCCCAGTTTTTCAAACGGTGAAGCATAATTGATGTTTTTGTTGCCCATCACCCTGCATTCAAACCCTTCGATCAGGAAATTATCGCCCATCAAATTGACTGGCTGCCAAGGTGAGGTCAACGAATCTTTGATCCGATCGATCATCTGCTGCTGCGTTCTGCGAAATATGCCCGCTTGTGCATGGATTTTCCGACCCGTTTTGCGCAATCCCATTTCAATGGTGCGCGCAGATTCTGGCAACAAGTTCGGATTGCCCAAATTAGAAGGCCCGCTGTAGTACAAGTCTGTGAATGTCGGCAGTCGCTGTCCGGTGCCCCATGAGGCAAAAAAATTGAATTTGGGTCGACCCAAATGTTTATGACGGAGCAAAGCCACCAGTATATCCGCCCCTGGGTAAAATATCTGCCCCGTTTCCTTGCTGTATAGGCGATACATGCCGAAGTTCACTTTCACGCCGCGAAGTGGGGTGGTTGCGATATCGACGTAGTTGCCATAAAATGTGCGATCATGGTTGCCCAAATTGCTGCTTTCCATCCATTCTTTGCGTGCTTCAATGCCGAGCGCCATTTGCCAAAATTCGCCAGAAACGTTGTAGGTGATCTCGGGCATGAAGGTGGTGCTGTTGTGGAAATTCTGGTATAAAGCGGGGTTGGTACGCACAAAAACGTAGTGGTCGTTGTTGTATCTCGCGTTGATTTTGGCCTCTAGCTGACCAGTTTTTAACTTTTTTATCGCCCCGAAAGATCCCAGTTGCGTGTTCACGGTTTCAAAGGAGTTTTTATCGGCCGGCGCGGCGTAAAATCCATTGGCACCAAAGGCGTTGTGGATGATGCCCCCCAAGAAATAGAGTTGAATATCCGATTCTTTTGTGGGGATCGAGCTCAGTTTCACGCTGCTGCGGAAGGTGCGAAAATCGGTATTGTGTCGATACCCGTTGCCTTGATCGTAGCCTGCGCTCACCCATCCCTGAATGCCGTTGCCTTGCAAGCCGGCCATCAATCGCAGTCCTTTGTTGTTGTAGGTGTTTTGGGTGGAGGTGTCTTTGTTGAATCCGCTGCCCGTATAGCCTGTGGCGTACACGCCTGGGTTGGCTGTTTTGAGTGTAACGATGTTCACTACGCCGCTCAGTGCATTCATGCCGTATCTGCGGGCAGCGGCGCCTTTGATGATTTCGATGCGTTCGATGGCCTCGGGGGGTACCATGAGGTTGAGCATGTGGTGTCCGGTTTGGGGGTCTGTTAAACGCACGCCATCGATCAATACAAGTACTTGGTCAAACGTACCGCCTTGAATTTGGATGTCGGCCTGCACGCCGTTCGGACCTCTTTGCCTCAGATCCACGCCTTCGATGTAGCCGAGCAATTCTGCGGTGGTTTGTACGGGGATGTTGGCGATGTCTTTTCGCGAAAGGATGGTGATGTTGCTGCCAAGGTCGTCCGCGGCGATGTTGAGTTTGCCGGCTTTGATTTCGGCGCCCATGATGGGTTCTGCCGTTTGGGCGATGCTGGGGCTAGCGCAAAAAAGGGCGCAGATGACTGCGCCCTTTTTGAATGAATTGAAAATCATGATTTTAGCTTTAGTTGTTTTGTGCCTTCTCGATGGCTTTCAGCAACAAGGCGCGGTGGGCTTTGGTTTCGCCGGAGCCTGGGTTGGCTTTGAGCAATTCCTGAATGCGTAGCACTTCGCTGTACATCACTGCTTTAGAAGCGGCATCGTAAGGGTTGCGTTCAGATTGTAACGCACCGGCCAAGATACTTTCCATGTACATTTCTTGCAATACCATGC
>CANHGC010000078.1 GCA_947460045.1 Bacteroidota bacterium
AAGCAACCCCAATGCCTACTACCAAAGGTCATTACTTAATTTCACAAATGGGTTTAAATCTGATATTTTATTTGTTCAAGGACTTAATGACACTCCCATTCAAATGTATTCTTGGCCAACTTTTAAACAAGACGTATTAAGTTGTAAAAATTGTCAAAATAGACAGTTTGTTGAGATTGTCGGTGGTGAACACGGCTCCCTGTTTGAAAGTCCAACAGCGAAGACTGAATTTAATAACTTCATCAACAGTCACTAGTGAAAAAACCGTTGTAAGCTACCCCGAAACAGTACGTTTTAAAAATTTGAATGGTAGGCAAGAATGTGGCTTTCAAACAAGAAAGTTTTACCGAACAACCCAATCAATCAAATCGAAGCGCCTCAATTGGATCTAGTTTCGATGCGCGCTGGGCCGGATACAATCCAGCAACCAGACCAACCACAATACACACAACCAACGCCAGCAACATCCACTCCCACGGTGCCACAAACCCAGCACCCAAAGCCACTCCCACCAAGTTGCCAATCACCAATCCCAATACAATTCCGCCCAATCCGCCGATCTGACAAATAACCACCGCTTCAATCAAAAACTGATTCTTGATCTGTTTGGCCGTTGCACCCAATGCCTTCCTCAACCCAATTTCTCTGGTTCGTTCTGTCACCGACACCAGCATGATATTCATCAAACTCACAGCCGCTCCCAACAACGTAATAATCGCAATCACCGTTCCAACACCCGATACCATTTTAATATTCTCCAACGCCTCTTTTGCCAAGGCTGAACTCTGCTGAACCACAAAATTGTCTTCCTCCTCAGGCTTCAATCGCTTAATCCTTCGCATGGTGCTATAAGCTTCACTCATGCTGGCCTCCAAATCAACCACCTCATCAACCGCCACATTGATCACACAATTGTCGTTGGCCAATTTCATATCCCTCCGCGCCCGCGTTATGGGTAAAAAAATCACTCGATCTCCCCCGCTCATACCCATACTTGAACCTTTCGATGCCAACTGCCCAACCACCCGATAAGGCTTCCCATTCACCGCGATCACTTGATTCATGGCCCGATCTTTCTTCTCGGATCCTGGAAACAGCTTATCTACAATCTCTTGTCCTACCACCACCACCGGAACGGCATGATTTACTTCGTTATCGGTAAAGGTTCTGCCCGATTCCAACTCATAATTGGCGGTTTTCAAATAATCTGCATCAACCCCCAAAACCCGGACATTGGGATTGGTTTCGGCCGATTGAAAAGAGGCCTTCGCGGTGAAATCCGCATTCACTTGCAAGGCAACCGTAGACAATCCGCCCTCCATGCGCTTTTGAAACTCCCAAGCTTCTTCAAACTTGATGGGTTCACTATAATTTGTTTCACCAAATCGCTTCACGCCCGTTGCATTACGAATCGTAAAACTCTGAGAGCCCATTTTGCTAAATGTTTTGGTAACGGCGATCTGCATCGCACTGATACTGGTTAAAATACCCACCAGCGCAGCAATACCAATGGCGATGATGCTCGATGTAATCACCGCACGCGTGGCATGGGCCTTCACAGAACCCAACCCTTGTTTGATATTTTCAGCGAACAACGACAATTTTATGCCGAAAACGATTGACCGCAACCACACGTTGATGTGGCGTTGGGATTATTGAATGAAAATCCGCGGTTGTCTAACCCGTTTTCCCAATCCACATGCATCCCCAGCACATACATCACATGCGCTTTGTTCATGACCATCCGAATGCCTTCCACCTCGTACTCATTGTCGCCCTCCTCTTTTTTGTCGAACGCCAACAAATAACTCATACCAGAACAACCACCGCCCTTCACGCCAATGCGCAAGTACGACTCTTCCGAAAGGGCCAAACTCGATTGCAAACGATGCAATTCTGCCATGGCTGATTCTGTAAAGGCAACGGGTGCTGTGGCTGCGGGTGAGGTTACATTTTCCATAATCACAAAAATACAACAACGGCGATGATTCTGGGTATACTTCTCGACAAACGCTTTGTATCTTTGTTGAATGATTTCATTCAATTTCATTACGCCGATGGCCATTTTCCCGGCGGGTACAGATGTGATTTTCATTCTCTGTTTGATTGTTTTGCCAGCCTTGCTCGTATTTTTCACCGCACAATACATGATGAAACAGCACGTAGCCAATGGGGTACAATTTATTAAATCAGAAATTTTAAAGACCAATCACAATACTTTCACACCCCTAAAATTGCAGGCCTATGAGAGAATTGCTTTGTTTTTGGAGCGCACCAGCATTCCTGCATTGATTCAGAATTATGCCCACGCAGGCCAAACGGCCCGCGGCTTCGCCGCGGCCGCCTCGCACGCCATCAAAGAAGAATATAGCTACAATGTATCGCAACAGATATATGTAAGCACACAAATGTGGACCCTAACAAAAGCCATCAAAGAACAACATCTGCAATTATTGCAAAACATCATGGCCTCATTGCCAGCCGATGCCACCGCCGCAGACCTGAGCCAAAAACTCATCGAATACCTTCAATCCATGGACATTCAGCCACAAGATCGCGGACTTGAATTCATGAAGAACGAAATTGCACTTACCCTCGGCCAATAACCCAAAGCCACCAAACCCTTACCAACCCCCTCAAATGTCGATCGATAAGAAAAACAACAGCGGATTGCCCATTGATTTGGTCTATGGACCCCAAAACAACAGCAACAACCCCGCAGAAATGCCAGGGGAATTCCCCTATACCCGTGGTGTAAAAAAAGACATGTACCGCGGAAGGCTCTGGACGATGCGCCAATACGCAGGTTTCTCCACCGCCGAAGCATCCAATGAACGATACCATTACCTCTTAAATCAAGGCACAACCGGCCTGTCTGTGGCTTTCGACCTTCCAACACAAATCGGATACGATTCAGACCACGCCATGAGCGAAGGCGAAGTGGGCAAAGTGGGCGTTGCGATTGATTCACTGGCCGACATGGAAATCCTATTTAAAGGGATCCAATTGCAAGATGTCACCACCAGCATGACCATCAACGCCACCGCATCAACCCTCTTGGCGATGTACGTGGCACTGGCCAAAAAACAAGGGGCCGATTTGAGCCGAATTGGCGGCACAATCCAAAACGACATACTCAAAGAATACGCAGCAAGGGGCACATATATCTATCCGGTAAGGCCCAGCATGCGCTTGATCACCGACATTTTCGAATGGTGCTCCAATGAGTTGCCACGTTGGAACACCATCTCTATCAGTGGCTATCACATCCGTGAAGCAGGTTCCACCGCGGTACAAGAGTTGGCATTCACCTTGGCCAATGGAAAAGCTTACGTGGAAGCAGCCAAGAAAAAAGGATTAGACGTCAATGTCTTTGGCAAACGCTTGAGTTTCTTCTTCAATGCACACAACGATTTCTTCGAAGAGGCCGCCAAATTCCGCGCCGCAAGACGCATTTGGGCCAAAATCATGAAAGACATGGGGGCCACAAACCCCGATGCGATGATGCTTCGCTTTCATACCCAAACGGGCGGATCAACACTCACAGCACAGCAACCTGAGAACAACATCGCCCGCGTGACCATCCAAGCGCTCAGCGCAGTACTCGGTGGAACACAGAGCTTACATACCAACGGATACGACGAAGCCCTGAACCTGCCTACAGAAAAAGCGGCCAGAATCGCTCTCAGAACCCAACAAATCATCGCCCATGAAAGTGGCGCCACAAGCACTGTAGACCCATTGGCCGGATCCTACTACGTGGAACATCTCACCGATACACTTGAAACCGAAGCGATGAAACTCATCCAACACATTCAAGATATGGGTGGATCAGTGGCAGCGGTTGAAGCCGGCTGGATGCAAGAACAAATCGCCCGAAGCAGCTACGAAGCCCAAAAATCGATAGAAAGCGGTGAGCAAATTGTTGTAGGCGTAAATGCATTTACCACCAATGAAACGGAAACCATGCCATCGTTCAAAATCAATGATAGCATCCGTGTTCAACAAAGCGAAAAAATCGCCCAACTCAAAGCCAGCAGAGACAATCAAAAACACGCCCTTTGTATGCAAAAATTGGCCGATGCAGCAGATACAGACGCCAACCTGATGCCCTACATACTAGACTGCGTGGAAGCTTACGCAACTTTGGGTGAAATTGCTGATATACTGAGAAATAAGTTTGGAGAATATCAGGGATAACCGAAAACTTTGCCTATTGTTTCACCGTCAGAAATGGACAATTCCCATACCAACTTGTCCCTTACGAAAAAAAATGAAAAAACAAGCAAAAAAAATTAGCAGTTTGTGAATTTTGTCATTTTCTTAGCACTTCGGTTCTGAAGAATTGCAGCTCTTCATAATCAAACACTTAGAAGTACATACCAACAAAGGATTAACAATTTAGAGCAGAAACACAGATGACAGACAAAAAGGCACACGAAATTTCTTGGCAAGAATGCCTTACAATTATCAAGGACAATGTAACTCCACAGAGTTTCAAAACATGGTTCGAACCCATCAAAGCCATCCGTTTGGCCAACAAAGTTCTTACCATCCAAGTACCAAGCCAATTCTTTTACGAATGGTTGGAGGAACATTACGTACAATTGCTGCACAAAACCTTAAAGAAAGTCATCGGTCCAACCGCCAAGTTGGAATACAACATCATCGTAGAAACCTCTGCTCCAGGTCACGATACCACCCCTTACACAATCAACCTGCCTACAGGCAGCAATTCTACCAAGTCGGTACAGAATGAGTTGGGAATGCCCATCAACATGGACACCCCCATCAAAAACCCGTTCATCATCCCTGGCTTGAAAAGAATGAACATCGATAGCCAATTGAATCCCCGCTACACCTTCGACAATTTCGTAGAAGGCGATTGCAACAAATTGGCAAGAAATGCAGGTTTGGCCATCGCTCAAAAGCCCGGCGGAACCGCTTTCAACCCCTTAATGGTTTTTGGTGGATGCGGATTGGGAAAAACACACCTCGCCCACGCCATTGGTAACCTCATCAAACAATCCCACAAACAAAAAGTGGTGGTTTTCGTGAGTGCCGAAAAATTCATCAATCAGTTCATTGATTCTGCCAAACAAGGCAATAACAACCAATTCATCAACTTCTATCAATACCTCGATGTATTGATCGTAGACGATGTGCAGTTCTTCGCCAAAAAAGAACGTACCCAAGAGATCTTCTTCCAAATCTTCAACCACCTTCACCAAAACGGAAAACAAATCATCCTTACCTGTGACCGTGCGCCAAAAGATTTGAAGAACATGGACGAGCGTTTGTTGTCGCGCTTCAAATGGGGCTTGAGTGCCGATCTAAACACCCCAGATTTCGATACACGTGTGTCCATCCTTGAAAACAAAATGTATCAAGATGGTATCACTCTAAACCGCGATGTGGTTGAATATCTTGCCCACAACATCGACACCAATGTACGTGAATTGGAAGGCGCCCTCATCTCTTTGTTGGCCCAAGCCAGTCTCACTCGCAAACAACTCGATCTAAACCTTGCCAAGCAAATCGTAAAGAATTTCGTAAAGAACTCTACCCGCGAAATCTCTATCGATTACATCCAAAAATTGGTTTGCGATTTCTACAACATCCCTGTAGAAGCGGTAAAATCCAAAACACGGAAACGCGAAATTGTACAAGCCCGTCAGATTGCCATGTATTTCACCAAAGACCTTACCAAAGCCTCTTTGAAAAACATCGGTATCTTCTTCGGTGGCCGTGATCACTCAACCGTGATTCACGCTTGTCAAACCGTAAACGACTTGATCGAAACCGATAAAAAATTCCGCCACGACGTGGAAGAAATCGAAAAACGCATTAAAATCAACACTTTCTAACCCCATCAGCACACCCACCCCTCTTCCGGCGCTGAAGAATTATGCTCAAATTTTACAAATCCTTTCGATATGCACTCAACGGACTCATCACGTTGATCAAAACGGAAAGAAACTTTAGAATCATGGCTGTGGTTTGCGTTATCGTAAACCTTTGCGGATTCGGATTAGACGCACTCGGAGAACACCTAAATCGTTATGAATGGGCGATTATATGGGGAGCCATGGGTTTGGTATTTGTTTCTGAAGGACTCAACACGGCCTTAGAAACCACCATCGATGTGCTTCACCCAGAAATCCATCCCATGATCGGAAGGGCTAAAGACATGGCTGCGGGAGCAACGCTTTCCGCCAGTATTGTGGCAATCATTGTAGGGCTTTACATTTTCGCCCCGCATGTAATGTCGATTCTACAGAATTAAACGAACAATCCGTTAAAAGTCCCCGTTTTAAAAAAGACATTGAGCTCATCAGCTTCGTCCAAATCAAGCATGGACCGAAGACTTCATGTTAACGTTCTATCAATTTTGGCCCCGAAATCACCGGGGCTACATCGGCCCAACGTTCGGATTATTAAAAACCCAATTCTTTCAATTGCTTGGCATCGATGGCACTCGGTGCATCGATCATCACATCCCTACCACTGTTGTTTTTAGGGAATGCGATGTAGTCACGGATACTCTCAGAGCCGCCAAACAAACTGCACAAGCGATCAAATCCAAAAGCCAACCCACCATGTGGTGGTGCGCCATATTCAAATGCGTTCATCAAAAATCCAAACTGCGCTTGCGCCTCCTCCTTGCTAAAACCGAGTAAATCAAACATCCGCGATTGCAATGCACGATCAAAAATTCGGATCGATCCACCGCCAATCTCCACGCCATTGATCACCAAATCATAAGCATCGGCACGCACCGCCCCTGGATCTGAATGCATCAATTTAATGTCTTGTGGCAATGGACTTGTGAATGGGTGGTGCATGGCATGCCATCTACCACTTTCTTCATCGTGCTCCAACAAAGGAAAATCCAATACCCACAATGGTTTATAATTGAAAGGATCCCTCAATCCCAATTCCGAACCCATCAACAA
>CANHGC010000079.1 GCA_947460045.1 Bacteroidota bacterium
CTTTGGCATAAACTTCTCAGGCACCAAAAATTGATAAATATCCAATCGCCCCAACCCGCCCGGACGGTCACTGGCAAAATAGCCCTTCTTTCCGCCCGATTCGATGTATAAACCAAACTCATCGTGGGGTGTATTCAACCCCGAACCCAAATTCTCAGGGGTCGACCACTGACCGTCTGTACCCAATCTCGACATGAAAATATCCGAGCCCCCAAATCCTTGATGTCCCAAACTACTGAAATACAAGGTGGCTCCATCGTAGTGCAAAAAAGGCGCATCATCATCGTCGCGAGTATTGATCGCAGGCCCCATATTCTTTGGCATACTCCATTTCCCTTGACTCAAATAACTCACCCACAAATCCTTACCACCGAATCCACCAGGCCTACTGCTGGCAAAAATCAAGGTGTGTCCATCTCCACTGATGGCGGGTTGACAATCCCACGCCGGCCCATTCACAGGCGAACCCAAATTATTGCCTCGCTTCCAACCCTTGCCGTCCAAATCACTCACATATAAATCGCAGCTCCCCAAACCACCTGGCTGATTGCATCGCGTGTAGTACAAAGCAGATCCATCGGCCTTCACACTCAAAGTGCCCTCATTTTCAGGGGTATTGATGTCTCCAGGCGCTGGATAAGCCTTGCCCCAGGCGGTATCCCGCAAATCACTCATAAAAAAATCCTCTTGCAAAACCGCATTGCCAGTGCCACCCAACCTGCGGGTAAACACAAATCGATCACCCGAAAATGGCATCCCAGGCCAATACTCATCCTTATCGGTATTGATACTCGGACCCATGTTTTTAATCTTCAAGTTTTCTGCAATGTTCACATCATCCATCGCCGTTTGTACGCTCACCCTCAACCGAGCCGCCTTCTCCTTCAACCGGGTCGATGCCGCATGTTTCTGGACGATAAACCCCTTCTTCAGCGGAACCGAATCAAATTGCGACAGCACAAAAGCCGCCTCCCTCAATCGCTTGTTCCGATACAAATACTCCCCGTAATAAAAATACATGGGCTGAAATTCTGGCGCCACACGCAAGCAATTCCGGTATGATTCCGTGGCATGCGCCGTGTCACGCATCGCTTCGTACACCGAGGCCTGCAATGAAAATGCATCGGCATATTTTGGATCCGCCTTCAGCGCCTTGTTCACAGAACTCAGTGCCTTGGGAAACTCCGCCGCATTGAAAGCCATAAAAGCCTCATCCAAATGCTTCTTCGCTTTTGGGTTTTGTGCGCCCAAACAGGCCGACAGTCCAAACAGCAGCCAAATCCCATATACCCGGATTCCTCTGCCCAATCGCATACTCAACATCATACGTTTATTTTTTCCACTTCAGGGTTTTGATCATGTGGTACACATCCTGTTCCACAAATTGAAAAACCGGCGCCACACTGTCTGATTCTGTTTTTTGGTTGAAATACAATGCCCCACGAACAAAATGCTCAACACTGTCTGTCAAATAAAAATTAAAATTGGTGGCCGTATTGCCCTGAATGCTGAAAACCAATCCCTTGGCCTCCGGATTCATGAGCGATGTGGGTTGTTCCAAAATATCATCGGCCTTCTGTAAATGCTTGTTCACCAGCTTTCTTGTATCTAACAACAAACTATCAAACAACGACCAATTATCAAATCGATGATACGTCAAATGCAAAGTCATATCAAACTGAGGAAAGTACAAATTGTACCACCCCTTGTTGTGCGTCCCTTCTTGATTTGAATCTGCCAACATCCTCGCATAAGCCGGCAATTCGAACGTCATGGGCAAATCATCCGCGGCAAATACCGAATACGATTTTGAAGGCAGTACCATCTTGGGAAAAGCCTTTGGCTTGGGGACATAGGCATCGTTTCCGCCACCACAGCCCACAAAAACCGCCACAACCAACAGCAAACAAGACACCAGAGCACCTGCATAGCCTTTTCGAGCACCAAAAACTTTCAATTTATCCATTCAATAATCCCCCTGCATTTTCCAAAGTAATCTTGATTTTTTTCACTTTCCGCGGATCAGCAGATTCTACCCGAAACCGGACCGAACCCACACACACCTCGTCGCCACGCTTGGGCATTCTCCCCAACCTCTCACTCACCATACCACCCAAACTGTCGCTCTCCAACTCCAAATGATCAAACATATCCATGCCCAAGCCCAATTCGCGGATAAAATCCACCAAAAGCACCTTCGCCTCAAACAAAAACATGCCGTCGTTCAACTTCACAAAAGATTTTTCTTCATCATCAAACTCATCCTGCATATCCCCAAACACCTCATCCAAAATATCTTCCATGGTGATCATCCCACTGGTCCCGCCAAACTCATCCACCACAATGGCGATGTGATTGTGATTGGTCCTCATCTCTCCCAACGTATCGTCGATGGCCTTGTTCTCCGGTATGAAATACGGCGCCTTCATGAACTGCTGCCAAGCAAAATCGGCCCCCGCATCCAAATGGGGAATCAAATTCTTAATATTCAACACACCCACAATCACGTCGATCGATTTATCATACACCGGCATTCGAGAAAAACCCGCCTCCCGCACCACCGAAAGCAACTTGTGAAAATCAATGCCCCGCTCCACCGCTGTCATATCAACCCGAGACCGCATAATTTGCTTCACTTGCATATTGCTCATATTCACAATCCCCTTCAAAATCTCCTTCTCCTGCTGCGCATCCTCTTGATCCGTAGCCATGTCAATCGCCCGAGAAAGTTCCTCCGGGGTAAGCTCATTTGCCTGAGGCTTGGCCTGTCGCTCCAACAAAGCACCAAACTTCACCAACAAATAAGTAAATGGCGAGCAAAACCAAACGAACATTCTCATTGGATAAACCAAATAACGCGCCGCCAATTGATAATTCTGTGTAGCAAAAACCTTGGGGACCACCTCGCCAAAAACCAAAATCACCACCGTTACCACAATGGCCTCAACAAAAAATTTCAACCAAGGCAAGGCCTCCAATTCAAATACTTTCTCGGTAAGCAAAATCGAAATCAATACAAATGCTACATTCACCAAGGAATTCAATAACAACATGGTTGCCAACAACTGCTTGGGCCGATCTAACAAGTCCAAAATCAAACGACCGGTTTTAGATTTCTCCTCCTTCAAAAGCTCTGTATCACTGTCGCGATGCGAGAAAAAAGCATTTTCCGAACTCGAACAAATGGCAGAAATGAGCAAACATAAAATCAATAGTATTACATAAATCACTATTTCAGGGGCGTCTGCCGCTGAAAGTGGCTTCATGAGCGAATTCATCAAAAAAATCCCCGTGGGACCAGGATCATCCATATTCATCATGCGTTATTAAAATGGCAAGCCATCGTCTTCATGCCCCAAATCTACGGAATGTCCCGCATCCGATTCATGTTGGTCCGAAGAATGTGAATCATTTTTGCTCGCATCGTCGCTCCGAGACGACAACATAGAACCCATCATCTGGAAATTATTCACCCTGATTTTGCGGGTTTGGCGCTCCTGTCCTTCTGCATCTGTATATCTATCGGTGCGAATTTTCCCCTCTACATACAACAAACTGCCCTTCTTCAAATACTTCTCCGCCGTTTCGGCCTGCTTATCCCACATTTCCAAATTGTGCCACTCTGTACTCTCCAACCGCTGCCCGTCTTTGGTATAATAATCATTCGTTGCCAATGTTACGTTGGCCACCACCCTTCCATTGTCTAACCTGCGAACCACGGGATCCTTCCCCAAACGGCCCAATAAAATCACCTTGTTAATCATAATACACTGTTTATTAATTGCTTGAATGTCTTTTCTGTTATGTGAATTTAATCATTTTTTCCATCAACCGATGTATCGGTTTCAACAAAAATTCTTCTTCGTTGAACCTTTCCCATCCGTCGTTCAATACAAACTTATCGCTCGAAATGCATAAATACCAACACCTTGCGTAAATTGTTTGATGCGTGAGCTGATGTTTGAACGAGCGATCGCCTTTCACCACAAAATTTTCCACAATCCCCAACCCCTTCGCAACCGTTTCCAAATCCCAATCCGCCCCATCCCCCTCAATCATCGGAAACTCATACAACTGCTGCCATATCCCCTCGCCCTCACGCCTCACCAAAACCCGCTCACCACCCACCTCGATATCCACATAATAAAAGTACTTGTCTTTCGGTTTTTGCTTTTTGGCCACAACCGGAATTTGCTTTTGCAAATTTTGCAAACGGGCGATGCAGGCTTCAGCGAGCGGACAAACATCGCACTTCGGTTGGGTGGGTAAACACAGCGTTGCACCCACCTCAATCATCGCCTGGTTAAACACATTGGGATCGGCCCCATCCATCAATTCAAAAAGCAAAGAAAAAAGCTCTTTTTGGAACCCCATCGTATGAATTGGGGCATGCAAACCGAAGAATCTCGCCCCCACCCGCTTCACATTTCCATCGATCGCGGGCACCTTTTCACCAAAAGCAAACGACGCAATGGCCGCCGCCGTATAATTTCCCACGCCACGCAATCGCAAAATGTCTTTGTAAGTAGACGGAAACACCCCACCAAACTCCGTCATCACCTGCTTGGCCGCATAGTGCAAATTCCTGGCCCGGGAATAATACCCCAACCCCTGCCACAACTTCAAAACATCGCCCTCTTCTGCATTCGCAAGAGATTGAATGTTAGGCAATTCCATCACAAACCGATTGTAATACCCCACACCCTGTACCACCCGCGTTTGCTGCAAAATGATCTCCGAAATCCAGATGCAATACGCATCCGTTGTCTGTCGCCACGGCAGGTCCCTTGACTCAAGATTGTACCATCTTGACAAAGTTTGGATAACTCTTTGCATAAACATTGGCAAAAGAACGGCTTTTGTAGTTTTTTTGCACCTCAATTATTATGACAAAGTCAGAAATCGTAAACGAAATTGCAGTGCGCACTGGTTTAGAGAAGACCGCGATTGCCGACACAATCGACAACTTCTTCGTTGTTGTTAAAAATTCTATGGTGGGCGGTAGCAATATCTACCTCCGTGGATTTGGCACATTTGAGTTAAAAAAGCGAAAGACCAAAGTAGCTCGTAACATCAAGCGCAATACCAGCCTGGTAGTTCCTGCTCACTACGTAGCCCGTTTCAAACCAGCCAAAGAATTCGCTACCTTGGTAAAAGATAGCAAAACCTTGGCCGATAAGCTCTAATCAACTTTACCTACCTTTGTCGCGTGGGAAACACTAACCTTCGCGTTTGGTTCATCGCCGCAGTTTTAGGGCTGCTCGGTATCGTATTGATTGTCAATCGGTGGAAAACCGCCGAATACACACCCAGCAAATCAGATGCATCGAAGCCACCCATGGCCGATATGCAATCGGGCGGACTTCCCCAACAGGAAATTACCCGCATCGAATTCCTGAACGCTGTTTTCGAAAAAACGAAACCCAGTCCCATCGTGGCGAGAGTCCTTACTGCCAAAGCAGGCACCTATCCAAAAGATTCGGTGCTTTTGGCGTTGAAATGGGCCGAAGAAACCGAAAACGCCCCGCTCATCGCCCTGCTACAAACCGACCTCGCCGAACAATTCAGTCCGGCCGATGACAAAACCGAAGTGGCCAGAAACCTCATCTTCGCCGGTGCCAGCAACATCGAGTCGCCCACAACCGCAGCTTATCTGTTTCAGTTGGGGAAGAAATACATCGACAAAGGATTGGAAAAGAATCCCAAAAACGTGGATCTCATGAACGCCCTCATCGTTTATCAAAGCGAATATTTGAATGCGCCCATGCAGTTCTTAGGCACCCTAAAATCAGCACTGGCAAGCGATAGCAGCAACCTAGAAACCCACTTCATTCACCTAAATCTGCTAAAAAAGTCGCAACAGTGGCCAAAAGCGCTGAAAAAATGCGAAAAATTAATATCTTTGCAACCCCAAAATCCTCGATGGTTGTTCGAAATGAGCGAAGTATTTGGATTCATGGGAGATTCTGTCAATGCAAAGGTTTACCTCAATTTGGCAGTCAAAACACAAAAATCAGTTCAATAAATTAAATATATAAAATATGCCAAGCGGTAAAAAAAGAAAACGTCATAAGATTGCCACGCATAAGCGTAAAAAACGTCTGCGCAAAAATCGTCACAAGAAAAAATAAGTTGGTTCTACCACAATAACTAGGCATTTTGTCCAACGAATTAATCATACAAAAAGGTTCGTCTGGGGTAGAAATTGCACTGCTATCGAACCGTAAACTCATAGAATTTCACCGCGAAACCGCATCAGATGGTTTTCAAGTCGGTGACTTCTACTTAGGTAAAGTCAAGAAAATTTCGCCATCGCTCAATGCCGCCTTCATTCATGTGGGTGGTGAGAAAGATGGTTTTTTGACGTATTTCGATCTCGGCCCAAATCTCAAATCCCTGCGAAAAGTGGTCAAATCGGCCATTGCCGGTCAACCGCGCGCCGGAGATCTTGATGAATTTACCATCGAAGAACCCATCGTTAAAACAGGAAAAATCGGTCAAGTCCTTAAGTCCGGCGAACCACTCCTGATCCAAGTGATCAAAGAGCCCATCGCCAACAAAGGACCAAAAGTGACTTGCGATATCTCCATCCCCGGAAGATATTTCATCCTCGTTCCCTTCTCCAATCACATCTCCATCAGTCGGAAAATTGGTAACCCCAAAGAAAAAGCCCGCCTGAAAGACCTCGCCAACAGCATCCGCCCACACAATTTCGGTGTGATCGTGAGAACCGTGAGCGAAGGCGTCGCCATCGAAGAACTCGATAAAGACATGAGGGATCTGATCAAAAAATGGAACGACCTCATCCGCGGACTGAAAAATGCCACCACCGCCACCAAAGTACTCGGCGAAGGCAACCGATTGCAAACATTGCTGCGCGACATCCTCAATGATTCATTTACCCAAATCGTTACCAACGACCCTGCCATCCACGCA
>CANHGC010000080.1 GCA_947460045.1 Bacteroidota bacterium
GGTTCGATGGTTGGAATATGTTTGATCAGATCATGGTGAGTAGGCCCCTGTATTATGCCAATGCTCATCGTGCTGAAAAGTCAGGGGAAGCAGCGAACAAACTCGCACAGCCCCAAATTAACGTCTACAAACGTTCTTGGATGCTGCAGCATGGTGGAAAATACGAGGGTTGGCCACTTCGCACCTTTGCGGGTAAGAAATATATGAATGGATTTTCTGATCACTTGCCGGTGTACACAGATTTGGTACTTGTGCATCGCCACTGATCAAGTGGTTAGCATGGCCGTATTTGAACACGTCATCGAATAAAAAAGGGGCTGGGAAAATCAACTCCCAACCCCCGTATTGTGCTCAATGGCACCGAATTATTTCAAGCAAGCTTTTACGAACTTCACAAACAGCGGGTGGGGTGTAGCAACCGTACTCTTCAACTCTGGGTGGAATTGTACGCCCACAAACCATGGATGTGTAGGGATTTCTACGATTTCGGCTAGGCCCGTTTTGGGGTTTGTGCCGGTGATGCGCATGCCAGCATCTTCGATTTGTTTTTTGTATTTGTCGTTGAACTCATAACGATGGCGATGTCTTTCGGTGATCAATGATTTTCCGTACGCTTTCAACGCCTTAGAATCCTTTTCCAATTTACACTCATAGGATCCCAAACGCATGGTGCCACCTTTTTGGGTTAGGTCTTTTTGACCATCCATCAAATCGATCACAGGGAACGGTGTTTCAGCATCCATTTCGGTACTGAATGCGCCCTTCATTCCGCATACGTTGCGCGCAAATTCAATTACTGCACACTGCATACCCAGGCAAATGCCGAAGAAAGGAATGTTATTTTCTCTCACATAGCGAATAGCTTCCAATTTGCCCTCGATGCCACGATGTCCGAATCCAGGCGCGACCAATACGCCATCAAAACCCGATAGTTTTTTGGCTGCATTTTCGATGGTGAGCATTTCTGAGTGCACATAGGTCACTTTTACTTTGCATTCGTTGCTCGCACCCGCATGGATGAAAGCTTCATTGATGGATTTGTAGGCATCGGGCAATTCAACGTATTTTCCAACCAGGGCGATGTTTACTTCAGATTTTGGGTGTTCCAACTTGAACAAGAAATCGCGCCATTGGTCTAAGTCGGGCTCGTTTTTGGTGCTCAGTTTGAGTTTGTTCAATACCACTTTATCGAGCTTTTCCTTGAGCATCGCCAAGGGTGCTTCGTAGATGGTTTTTAAGTCCATCGCCTCGATAACGGCATTGGGTTGAACGTTGCAGAACAGGGCCAATTTTCTGCGGATTTCCGCGGTGATTGGGCGTTCGGTTCTACAAACAAGGATATCGGGTTGTACGCCCAGTTCCAACAGTTGCTTTACGCTGTGTTGGGTGGGTTTGGTTTTCAATTCACCGGCTGCGCTGAGGTAAGGGATGAGGGTAAGGTGCACCACAAGGGCGTTTTCATGACCTTCTTCCCAAAGCAATTGACGCATGGTTTCTACGTAGGGCAAGGATTCGATATCGCCCACGGTGCCGCCGATTTCTGTAATAACGATATCAAAGTCGCCGCTATCGCCAAGGATTTTCATCCTGCGTTTGATTTCGTCGGTGATGTGGGGGATGACTTGAACGGTTTTTCCCAAATAATCGCCACGACGTTCATTTTCGATCACCGTTTGATACACGCGACCTGTGGTGACGTTGTTGGCTTGTGAGCTTGGGACATTCAAAAAGCGCTCGTAGTGGCCCAAATCGAGATCGGTTTCGGCGCCATCTTCGGTTACGTAACATTCACCATGCTCGTAGGGGTTGAGTGTACCTGGATCCACATTGATATATGGATCAAACTTTTGAATGGTGGTACGAAATCCGCGTGCTTGAAGAAGTTTTGCGAGTGATGCAGCAACGATTCCTTTTCCCAAGGATGATGTTACGCCTCCCGTAACAAAGATGTATTTGGCTTTTTTCATGTTGATTTCCGTGTAAACGGAATGTGATGTTACGGGATACAAAATTAACATAACTCACCGCTGAGGGGTGGAAAATAATTCCGTAGTTTTCAACAAAATGAAAACGGGCCGCAATGCGGCCCGTTTTGTTTGATAGTGAGAAAGCTAAGCCGCAATTGGGCTTGGTGTGATGATGTATTATTTCACAGAAACGAGTTCTGTGTCAAAAATCAAAGTGGCATTTGGGGGGATTACTCCACCTGCACCGCGCTTGCCATAACCCAAATTGGATGGGATGATCAATTTGTATTTGGCGCCTTCGCTCATCAAAGCGATGCCTTCGTCCCAACCTGGAATCACTTGGCCTGCACCCAATTTGAACTCAATGGGTTGTCCACGTTTGAATGAGTTGTCGAATTCTTGTCCGTTATCCAGTTTGCCCGCATAATGCACAGCCACGGTTTTGCCAGCCACTGCTTGAGCGCCGGTGCCCGCTTGTTCTACAACATACCAAAGACCTGACTTGGTTTGCTTGGCGGTGGGGTAGTTGGTTTTTACCCAAGATTCGAATCCTGCAGAAGCGGCTTTCACTGCTTCTTCAGCGCGTGCTATGGCCCCGTCTTTCAATTTCTTGAAAGCTTCGTCGTTGGCCTCAAACGCTTTGGCTTCTTTTCCTTTGCGGATGATTTTCAAGGTTGTGATGACATCGTCTTGTTTGATGGCATTCACAACGTCTTGACCTGTGATTACTTTGCCAAATACAGTGTGCGCACCGTCTAACCAAGGGGTAGCAACGTGAGTGATGAAAAATTGTGAGCCGTTGGTGCCTGCGCCGGCATTTGCCATAGACAATATGCCTGGACCTACGTGCTTCAAAGTAGAAACGAATTCATCATCGAATTGGTATCCTGGTCCACCAGAGCCATTTCCAGCGGGGTCACCACCTTGGATCATGAAGTTGTCGATCACGCGGTGAAATTTCAATCCATCGTAAAAGGGTGTGCCCAATGGTTTGGCGTTGTTGGTGATTTTTCCTTCTGCCAATCCAACGAAGTTGCAAACGGTGAGTGGGGTTTCTTTGTAATGCAATTGCAACAAGATTGTGCCTTTGCTGGTGTTCATTTGAGCGTAAAGTCCGTCTGCCAAATCTGGTTGGCCGAGTTCTAGGTTGTCGTTATCCATGGTTAATTTGTTTGTATGATTGAGGCCCGAAGCGAAGCTGAGGGCGCTTCCAGCCATTGCGGCTAGGGTAAGAAGTGTGTTTTTCATGCTTGTAATATTATTTCTCGGGTTTTCTTTGGCAATTTCTGTACCACAATCTCATAGCTGTGGTTGATGAGTTCTGCGATGAAGGATTCTGAGAGTCCGTTCAATTCAACAGCATTCCAGTGCGTTTTGTTCATGTGGAAAGCCCCTGTAATTTGGTGGTGCGCTTCTCTCAATGAAATGGCTTTGGCGGGCTCGCATTTGAGGGCGATGGATTCAAATTCTCTGATATCGCCCAAGCAGAACATTTTCCCTGCGACTTTCCACACCATGGTGGTTTCATCGAATGGAAATTCTGCCGTAACCAAGGGTTTTGACTCGCAAAATTGTTGTATCCAATCGAAGTGGTTCATTTTTGTGGGAAATTCCTCACCACAAATCTAACACAGGCTGTTAATTTTGAAAAAAAAATAATTTCATGAAACGCCATTTCATTCTCGTTGTCTTTCTTGCCTCCGCAGGATTCGTGTTGGCACAGCCCACGACAAAAAAACCAGCATCCAAAAACGGGGGAGGTGACGCGCAACAAGGATTGATTACAACACCCGTTCGCAAATTGTTGGCTTCTTCATTGGAGATGCGCGATGGCGTCGCTTATGCCCCTGTAAAACAAGGCAAAGAAATCGTGGGTATGGCGCCGTTTACTGGCATCGCCTTGAATATGTGGCCCAACAATCGGGTGTATACAGAACAGGGATATCTCAATGGTTTGAAGCACGGAAAATATCAAGAGAATACCGAGAAAGGTACTTTTGTGGCGTCTGAAACATGGGCCAATGGTAAGAAAAACGGGCCGTTTCAATATGCCGATGAAAAAACGGGTATCGTTGTGGCTACCGGAGAATTTTATGATGATAGCTTGCACAACACCGTGAAAGGCTTTTACATGAATGGGGCTACGCAATATGTGAAACACTACAACCGCGGGGTGCGTAACGGTGAGGTTATTAGTTATTTCGACAATGGAAAAACGGAGCAAATTGCCACGTTTGTGAACGATGTGCCTGATGGTCCGGTGGTGGCGTTTTATCCCGATTCCATTTTGCGATACATCAAAGAATATAAAATGGGTGTACCCAATGGGCGATTTTATGCCTTTCATCGCAACGGGTGTGCGGCTTCGGAAGATTACTATCGCAATGGAGAGCACGACAGTATTTCACGTGTTTGGGATGCGGTAAGCTGCAATCTGATTGCAGAATCGTCGTGGAAAGCTGGGAAGAAGCACGGTACGTTTATTCAATACAATGCTTTTGGGGATACGCTTCGAATTGAGAATTATGCCAACGGCGAGCTCAATGGTTATTTTGCTGAAATTCGCGAGGTACCCAATGAGGCAACAAAACGCACAGAATTGCTGGTAGAAAGTCAGGGAAACTATGTGGATGGATTGCGAGATGGCGAATGGAAGCACGGGATGGTGAGTCATTATCAGCAGCGCGAAGGCTCCTACGAGAATGGTGAAATGGTGGGCACTTGGATGTTTTACGACACCCAGGGCAATCCGTTGTTGCAGCAAACCTACGACGCAAAAGGTGAGGTGGTAAAGGAGAAATATTTTAAGATAAAGAAGAAATAAACGGTGGATCAGCATGTGATAGAGCCCTTTGTGATGGGGCTAACAGGACTTTCGGGCGCGGGTAAAACGTATTATGTTGAGGCATTGAAGCAGGCCTTGGGAAAGGCTGTTACGGTGGTGGGTTTTGACGATTATTACAAGCCGCTTGAAATGCAACACGTAGATGCGTTCGGCGAGGCCAATTATGATCTCCCATCGGCCCTGTATTCGGAGCGATTTCATGAAGATTTATTGCACTTGATGGCTTACAAGCCGGTGTTGATCAAAAAGTATCAGTTCGAAAACTACGACGCACCTGAGCAAACCGAGATTGTGAATCCCGCACCCATTTTGTTGGTTGAAGGTTTGTTTGTGATGGATTATGAAGCGGTGGATTCGCTATTGGATTATCGGATTTTTGTGGATTGCGATTTGGAATTGTGTTTCAATCGAAGAATTGAGCGCGACATCCGGGAACGGGGTATTCCATTGCAGCGGAGTTTGCACCAGTGGGAGCACCACGTGATGCCGGCTTATAACAATCACATTTTGCCTCACAAACATCGTTGCGATTTGGTGATCGAGAACAATGGCCCGGCTGATCAAAATATCATTACCATCATTGAGCACATCAGAAAACACGCGCACCCTTCGGTGCTATCGGCTATTGAATCTCTATAATTTCTGAGCTTCTCATTTCGGTGTTGTACACGGCATAAGTGGCTGGGCCCATGATGCCGCCCACTTCGCCTGGGTTGATCAACAGTGCATTTCCAAATTTTTGACGATGCACTTTGTGCGAATGTCCAAAACATACCACATCGTACCAGCCGGTTTTTACCATCGCTTTGGCGTAAAAATGGTAGTGGGTAACGCCAAATCGCACACCATCAAGCTCTAGTAAACAGTCGTCGTCACCAATGTATTCGCCGTACAATTTGATTTTCGGGAATTGCGCAGCAATTTGGGTGAGTTTGAAGCGGTCGCCGTCGTTGTTGCCCCAAACAGCATGAATCTCAAGGCCTGTAGCTCCCAGTTGTTTCATCACAAAAGGGGCGCAAAAGTCGCCACAGCAAATGATGGTGTTGATGCCTCGCGCTTGGATTTGGTCGGTGGCTGCTTTTAAGTTCTTGAGGTTGTCGTGTATGTCGGACAGAATGGCAATTTCCATGATTGTGTGGGATAAAAATTGGGTCGAAGTTACGAAAGCGCATTAACTTTGTGATACAATTATGGCAATCATCATCACAGAAGAGTGTATTAACTGCGGGGCTTGCGAGCCTGAATGTCCTAACAATGCGATTTACGAGGCGGGTGTAGAGTGGGCCATCGCCGATGGTACCGACGTTACGGGTGAGTTTTTGTTGGCCGATGGCAGAACGGTAGATGTATCTGAAAAGTTCGCTCCGGTGAGTCAGGAGGTGTATTTCATCGTGCCAGATAAATGCACAGAATGCACCGGTTTTCATGAAGAGCCACAGTGTGCCGCTGTTTGTCCGGTAGATTGTTGTGTGCCCGACCCTGACCATATAGAGAGCGTTGAGGTTTTATTGGATCGAAAAGAGCGTTTACACTTATAAATCATGGGTCAGCGTATCTGTCTTCAATCTTGGGCGCCATTGCGTGCGCTGAATAGTTCGAAGGGGGAGATGGTGAGTTCGATGTTGTTTGGGGAGACTTGTACGGTGTTGCAGGTGGTTGGAGAGTGGTTGCAAGTTCGGTGCGATCATGATTCGTATGAGGGTTGGATACCAGCGTTGTATTTGTCTGATTTGCAGGGTATTGAGGTTGATAGCTGGCAAACGATTCGCGAGGTAGGTGCGTTTTATTTGGGTGAGGATGGCGATGTGATTGCACTTTCGCCTGGTGCTCGAATTCCCGGAGATCGCCTGGTTATAGAAGGCAAGACCTATTATTATCGAACAGGAAAATTTCTTATAGCCGGAGTTGCGGCAGCGGCAAAAGCCTTTTTAAACACCCCTTATTTGTGGGGCGGTCGTTCTATATGGGGCGTCGATTGCAGTGGATTGGTGCAAGCCGTGGGTATTGTGATGGATTTGACTATGCCCCGCGACGCCCATCAACAAGCTGCCGTGGGTGAGTCTTTTTTGTGGGAGCAACGCAAGCCTGGCATGTTGGCCTATTTTTCCAACGCTGA
>CANHGC010000081.1 GCA_947460045.1 Bacteroidota bacterium
AGTGGTAGGAGGGGTGTTGATTTCATCTGCGCAGGTTGGAGGTAACATGGAAGCCAGGGTCTTGTGGAACAAAGCGGGTTCGGGCTATGTTACTGTGATGGCAACGAACGCTGTAGGTTGCAATAGCATCCCAGATACGTTCAATGTTTTTGTGAGTTCGCCGGTTGGTAGTGGTGTATTAGGCCCCATTAGTGTTTGTCCAAACAACCGCGGGATCATCTATACTCTGGATAAAAAGCTTTGGAAATCCACTTATGTTTGGAGTGCCTCGGGTTCCAATGCCAGCAAGGTGATTGCAGATACGATGTTCAGTGTAGATTGGGGTGGCTTGGGCACGGGCATCGTTCAGGTGGTGGTTACTGATCGATTTGGCTGCAGAGATACTTCTACCTTATCAGTGAAAAAGAATCATGCCTTAACGGGTCAGGCCCCGCAAGGACCAACCAATTTGTGTGAACTTGCCTTGGGTGTTGGCTACAAAGTGAATCCGGTGAAGGGCGAAACATATGCATGGAGTGTAAATGGTGGTACCTTGACAGGAGCGATAACGGGTGTTTCAAATGCTGTGAATTGGGGTTTGGCCGGTTCTGGATGGGTGGGTGTTGTTTCTACAGCCTACGATTCTGTGAGTAAGCTGCCCTGTTTGTCGCCATTGATGAGATTGCCCGTGGTATTAAACGGGGCTCCCAAATTGTCGCCATTGAATGACGTGACCTATTGTCAATCATCAACCCCAATTGGGTATTGGGTTTCGAATTTGGCTGGGGTGAAGAAATATGAATTCGACTTTTCGGGTTTGGTTGTTAAGGCGAACGTGAGCGCGGATTCGTCGCAATGGCAGCTGTCGTTTGATCGAGATACTTTTGGTGTATTTCCGATAAAAATCAGGGCGATTTCTGTGAGTGGTTGCCCTGGTCCTTGGGTTACTGCGGTAGTGACTTTACATCCAAAGCCCAAAAAACAAACGATTTCGGGTGTTGATGCGGTGTGTATGCCCAACCTCGCTGGCTATGGCTATTCCATTGTTGGTTTGGCGGGTAGTACGTTTGATTGGTCTGTAAATGGGGGTAGTTTTGTGGGGGCTGTTTCGCCATCGAGCACAAGTGTAACGGTGGATTGGACTACATCTGCTCAACCGGGATTTGTGCAGGTGATTGAGGTTTCAGACAAAGGTTGTTTGGGCGATACCCTGCGAAAAGAGGTATATGTAGACAATTCTAGCATTGATTTGCGTTGGGTTAGCATTGCGCCACCACCCAACTCAGATGCGAACATGTGGGTGAGGTATGAATTGTTGAATGGTTCTAGGAATATGGGTAGATTAGACATTGAGCGCCGCCCTGCGGGTGGGTCTGTTTTTACTTCGGTGGGGAATTCTGCACCCACGGATACCTTGTACATTGATAATAGTATCAGTCCAGACGCTACGGCCTACGAATACCGGATATCAACGAAAAATCTTTGTGGCGATAGAATTTACTCAAGTGCGCATACTTCTGTCCTTCTAAAAGGGGTGAAGACGGGTCCTTTTACCATGAATGTTTCATTTTCTGATTATTTGGGTTTTGCCAATGGCATTTCAAAATATGAATTGTATCGCGCTTTGCCGGGTACATCTGGTTTTCAGTTGTATCAAAATTATGCGTCGCCAACAACAGACAATTTCAATAACGGCCAAGACAACTATCAGCAAATATTCAGAATCAAAGCGTATGAATTGGGCAGCAATCGGGTGAGCTGGAGCAACGATGTGGTGATCAATTTTGAACCGGTTGTGTTTATTCCCAATGCTTTTACGCCCAATGAGAACAATAAAAACGAAGTGTTTTTGCCTTACACGGGTGGGTTGAAAACATTCCAATTGGCGGTGTATAACCGATGGGGTGAGCGCATTTTTGAGTCTTCGGATCCAAGTTTGGGCTGGGACGGTACGGTGAATGGAAAAATGGCCATGGAAGGCGTGTATGTGTACGATTTTAGGTATTCAGATTTTAAGGATAGAAAATATCAAAATACCGGTACTTTGCATTTGATACGGTAATGTATTATAATTGAATCGAACAGAATAATTTGATTAAACAAACAACGAAAAACAAAATAAAATAACAATATGAGTAGTCCATTATTTTCAGACAAAGCTTTCGACAGTGCTCGCTCAGCGACCTATGAAGGCGAAATGACGGTGAGCGGTACCGTTAACAAAACCATCGCATTGTTCTTGATGATGATCATCCCAGCTGCATTTTTGTGGATGAAGTATGGCGTTCAGGGTGGAGAAGGAGAGGCTGGATTGGCTTATGCCTTTAACAACGGATTGTCGGGTTATATGTTTGGCGGGATGATTGTTGGGTTCATTGCCAGCTTGGTGATGATGTTTAAGCAATCATGGGCGCCTTATTTAGCCCCTGTTTACGCCGCTGCAGAAGGGGTGTTTTTGGGTGCGGTTTCATTGGTGTTCAATACCATGTATGATGGCATTGTGATGAATGCAGTTGGAATCACGTTGTTGATTTTCGCAGCGATGTTGCTTGCATATCGCTCTGGATTGTTGCGTGCAACACCGATGTTTACCAAAATTATCGTTTTCGCCACCATGGGTGTAGGCGTTTTTTACTTAATCACTATGGTTATGGGCATGTTTGGTGTAGAGAGTTTCTACCACGGTAGCAGTCCAATGAGCATCGGTATCTCTGCCTTGATTGCAGGTATTGCTGCTTTTAACTTGATTCTTGATTTTGATTTCATCGAAAGGCAATCAGCACAAGGGGCCCCCAAATATATGGAGTGGTTTGCTGGTGTGGCTTTGTTGATGACTTTGGTTTGGTTGTACCTTGAGATTTTGCGTTTGTTGGCAAAATTGCAAAGCCGCGACTAATCGTCTTCGTATTCAAGCTCCAATTTGGCGCTTTGGAGTTCACTCAATGAGTGCAATTCTTTGGAGGCCTTGGCTTGTTCAATCCCTAGATTGAACCAAGCCAAGGCCTCTTCTTTTTTGCCCAAGCTGATCAACAACTTGCCCAAATGATAATACGTGGCCACATATCCTGGATGGTTTTCTGTTAACCACAAATACTCACCCAAAGCCGCTTCTTGGTCTCCAGTTTTGATGTGTTCTTGGGCCAAGGCATAATGCAAAAATGCATCCATGGGAGCATCTTGTAAAAAAGCGAGAATTTGTTCTTTTCTTGACATGTGTTATGATTTCAATTTCAACCAGCGGTTCGGTGTGGTTTCACAAATCAATGTGAAATGCAATGGTTTTGTTGGGTAAAGGACTGAGCTCCATCCCAATTTTGTCGTTGATGTTGAATTTGTAAAAATGCGCATCTACTGTTGCATCGAGTATCTGCAGTACATAAACCCCCGCCAAACACAAAATGGCAATGTCGCGCCGGGATCTCTGATTGTCTCTGTCGTTGATCAATTGTGAACTGGGCGTTTTGCCCAATAAATAAATCCCAGTGATACTGTCGTTTAGCGTATTCATGTTTTTCCTGAACATGCCAATGGCATAAATGCTTGCGCCCAAACCGGCATAAACAATCGGGGCTTTCCAATATTTTTGGTTATAAATTTGCCCAGCGCCTGGCAATGCCAGTGCCAATAGTGTGGCTTTTTTGGGCGAATGCTCTTTTGGGTTTGAATCGTTTTGAATCAATTCAATCAGCGGTGTTTGGCTAGAGCGGAAATCACGGATCGGTAAGGATTTTTGAAAATAACCCATTCCGGTGAGCGATTGTGAGTAGGGCATCGACAGGGATTGTGCCGACAGCAATGTGGTGACTGAAAATAATGCGGTTATCAGGAGGTAAAGCCCGTTTTTTGGATAGGTTGCAGTTTTTTTCAGTTCCATCAGAAAGCGCCCTTCCAATTCGTCTTTAATTTTGAATTAAGCCCAATATACGCTCTAAATCTTCCTTGCTTTTATAGGAAATGATGATTTTTCCTTTGCCTTTTCCGGAGGTTTTCAAATGAACGGCGGCGCGCAATTTTGCGTAAAATTCAGCGGTGATTCTATCGATTTCAGGGTCCCAATCTGTGCCGCTCATCGATAAATTGATGTCGGTGCCGTTTTTCTTTGCTTTTACCAAAGACTCAACATCGCGAACGCTCAAATTCTCTTTGATGATTTGTTCGAACAATTCCATTTGACCTACGGTATCGTCCATGTTGATCATGGCACGTGCGTGGCCCATGCTTACTTGGCCGCGTTGGATTCCCAATTGGATGGGTTCTGGCAACTTAAGCAATCTCAAATAGTTGTTTACTGTGGTTCTGTCTTTACCTACACGTTCGCCCAATTCTTCTTGTTTTAGGCTACACTCTTCCAACAATCGCTTGTAACTCAAAGCCACTTCAATGGCGTTCAAATCGCTGCGTTGGATGTTTTCGATGAGGGCCATTTCCAACATGTCTTGGTCATTGGCCACCCGGATGTATGCGGGGATTTCGGTGAGGCCACCCAGCAAGGAAGCGCGGGTTCTTCTCTCACCAGAGATCAATTGGTATCGATCATAACCCATTTTTCGCACGGTTATGGGTTGAATTACACCATGTACTTTTATGCTTTCTGATAATTCAACCAACGCGGTTTGTTCAAATTCTGTGCGTGGCTGAAAGGGGTTGGCTTCGATGCTGGCGATGGGAATCATGGCAACATTTCCTGCCAATGCATTGCTGCTGCTTGCGGTGATATCGGTGTTTGCGTTTTCCAAAAGGGCGCCCAAACCGCGTCCCAATCCTGCTTTCTTTTTTATCGTGCTGCTCATGCCAATTCTGTTTCTGGTTGAATCAATCCATTTTTAATTAATACTTCTTTCGCCAAGTTGAGGTAGTTGATAGAGCCTCGGCTATCTGCATCGTGATGAATCACAGGTACACCAAAGCTAGGGGCTTCACCCAATTTGGTGGTTCTTTGAATGATGCAATCAAAGACGATGTCCTGAAAATGTGTTTTTACATCTTCCACCACTTGGTTGCAAAGACGCAAACGACCGTCGTACATGGTGAGTAGAATGCCCTCTATTTCAAGGTGTTTGTTTAAGTGGTTTTGTACGATTTTGATGGTATTTAACAATTTGCCCAATCCTTCCAATGCGAAATATTCACATTGCACGGGGATAATCACACTGTTCGCGGCACACAAGGCGTTGGTGGTTATCAAACCCAAAGAGGGTGAGCAATCGATGATGATGAAATCGTAGTTCCCTTGGATCGATTTGAGCAAACCTTGCATAATGCGTTCGCGGTTTGGCATTTCCAACAATTCAATTTCAGCGCCCACCAAGTCGATGTTCGATGGCAACAAATCTAAATAGGGGATGTTGGTATGCAAAATCACATCTTGGGGGTGAATTTCTTGCACCAGACACTCATACAAGCCCAATCGGATGTTTTTTGGGTCGAAGCCAATACCAGAAGATGAATTGGCTTGGGGATCAGCATCCACTAAAAGTGTTTTGTACTCCAACACGGCCAAGCTGGCGGCAAGGTTGATTGCGGTGGTGGTTTTACCCACTCCGCCTTTTTGGTTGGCGATGGCGATGATTTTTCCCATATCTGTGTGTGTCTTTATTCTTGGTTGTTCAATGTCAACGAATTGTTGATTGTTCCGTCTGTATCCGGTCATTCATTCCGCTGTGTTATCCATACATTTGTTGTTCATAACAACTTGTGATGTGGTTTATCCAGAGTGAGAATTCAAATCAGGCGGACAACAAATTTATCTCCATTGGGGGGAATTTGTACTCAATGGGCATTGTACTTTTATTCACAGTTTTGGGTTTGGGTGGTTGTGAAAATGTTGATAAAAAATCACCACAACAAGTGTTTCATTACAATGAAGATGTTTCCGTGACCACTTTGGATCCGGCCTTCGTAAAATCACAGTCAGAAATTTGGATTGTTTCACAGATTTACAATGGTTTGGTCGATTTAAACGCTGATTTACAGGCCATTCCCTCCTTGGCCTACCGATGGGAGCTATCAAACCAAAACAAGACCTACACGTTCCATTTACGCAGCGATGCTCAGTTTTGTTTTGTGGATAAAGAGGGTGTGGTGAGTCATCGCCAACTCAAGGCATCGGATGTTGTTTATAGCTTCACAAGAATTGCGGATCCCAAAACCGCTTCACCTGGGGCATGGATTTTTTCGGGTAAGCTCGATAGCAATTTGAATTTGGCTTTTCAAGCGCCCAACGATTCTACGTTTGTATTGAATTTGTTGAAACCCGCGGCCTCTATGCTGAGTTTGTTGGCCACCAATTTCGGGTATGTGGTACCCGTTGAATTCTCCGGTCAAGACAAGTCGGTGCTATCCCGCAAGCCAGTTGGTACGGGTCCGTTTTACCTCAGGCGATGGGAGGAAGAAATCAAAATGGTTTTGAGGAAAAATCCCCGCTATCATGAAAAGGATACACAAGGGGTGAATTTGCCCTATTTGGATGCGGTGAATGTAACTTTCGTGAAGAACAAGCAAACGGCATTTATGCAGTTTGTAGCGGGTAGTTATGATTTTTTCAATGGATTGGAAGGCTCTTTCAAGGATGAATTGTTAACGCCGCAAGCCCAATTGAAGCCCAAATATGCCAAAAAAATGGGGGCCATCATCACACCGTTTCTCAATACAGAATACATCGGTTGTTATTTGGGTGATTCTCCAAACAAAACCAATTGGTTGCAAGATGTGCATTTGAGAAAAGCCCTGTTGCTCTCAGTAGACAAAAACAAATTGGTTCGATTTTTCCGAAATGGATTGGGCGTTGCAGGCGACCAGGGTTTTGTGCCTCCTCAATTGAATGTGCAGCAATTTGTGAGCGATGAGCGCCCCTACACAGAAGCCTGGGACATGGCCGTGAAAGAGTTTCAATTGTCGAATTACAG
>CANHGC010000082.1 GCA_947460045.1 Bacteroidota bacterium
CGTAACCCCATAATTCTGCAAAACGGTGATATCGTACTTGATGTTCTGAGCGATTTTTAATTTACTAGACAATAACACCCCTTTGAATCGATCAACCAAAGCCACAGCCTCATCACGGTTCGATGATACCGGCACGTACCAACCTTTGAAGGCGGCAGTACTGAACGACAGCCCCACCAATTCGGCGTGCAGAGATTCTACATCCGTGGTTTCTGTATCGAAGCAAAAATCTGTGGCCCCATTCAGCTCTTCAAGCAATGCCAATAGTGATTCTTCGGTATCCGCAATGCGATATTCATGCGCCACATCTTGAATGGTTTTATACACCGCAACCTCTTCTTCCGATACCGATTCTGAATCCTCCAATACCTGATCGAACATCGAAGTTTGATTGGCCGGCTGTGGTTTTGCTTTCTTGGGCGATGCCGGGGCGATGGGATTGCCAAACAAATCAACACCCCCGCTGCGACTCGGCGATGAGTCCCCGATACGACTATCTGCGGAAGCCTCGGCAGATCCACCAGATTCTCCCAACACGCGACGCATCAATGTTCTAAACTCCAACTCCTCAAAGACCTCACGCAAGGCAGGTTCATTTACGGGCTCCATTTTCAACGCTTCCAAATCCAAT
The DNA here is from genome assembly GCA_947460045.1 of Bacteroidota bacterium. Lineage (GTDB taxonomy): Bacteria > Bacteroidota > Bacteroidia > NS11-12g > UBA955 > UBA955. Next base: position 632 of record CANHGC010000082.1, read on the forward strand.
TCTATCGGAACCTGTGTATCAATTGTGGCCAACCATTTACTCACCTTCGCCTGCTCTGTAAAATTGCGAAAGTTCTCCTGCATCTTGCCTTTAAGCTTGTCGATATTTTCCAAGATGACTTCCATACTGCCGTATTCTTGAATCAACTTTTTAGCGGTCTTTTCACCCACTCCAGGTACACCTGGAATGTTGTCAGACGCATCGCCCCACAAACCCAAAATATCAATCACCTGCTTTGGATCGGTAATTTCCCACTTCTTCAGAATCTCCTCCACACCCAAAATCTCATCGCCATTGCCCATTCGCGCAGGCTTATAAATTTTCACATTGTCGCGCACCAACTGACCGAAATCTTTGTCGGGCGTCATCATGAAAACATCATACCCCAAATCACCCGCTTTCCATGCCAAGGTGCCGATAATGTCATCGGCTTCATAACCATCCATCGTAATCACGGGGATGTTGAATCCCTCAATAATGCGAAAAATATAAGGAATGCTCTTGCGCAAATCCTCAGGCATTTCCTCCCGCTGGGCCTTGTAAGCTTCAAATTGAATGTGGCGTTGGGTGGGTGCGGAAGTATCAAATACCACAGCAATGTGCGTAGGTTTTTGCTTGCGCAAAATCTCCAGCAAAGTATTGGTAAAACCCATCATCGCACTGGCATTCAAGCCGGTACTGGTGATGCGGGGATTCTGAATAAAAGCAAAAAAAGCCCTGTAAATCAAGGCCATCCCATCGAGCAAAAATATCTTTCCGTGTTGCATTAGAACAAAGTAGCAAGATACACAGAATCAACACCAAATCTCGCAAGATTTGACCCAATAAACGATTAATTGAAGGCCGCGATTGGCCGTTGATAAACCTAAGGTTTTTTCTTGAAACCCAAACTCACGCCATTGATACAATAACGCAAACCCGTTGGTTGACCGTATCCATCGGTAAATACATGACCCAAATGTCCACCGCAAGCACTGCAAACCACTTCAACCCGGTTCATGCCGTGGGATACATCTGGAATCTCTTTGATCTTCGACGAATCAATGCCTTTGTAAAAACTTGGCCAACCGCAACCCGCATCAAATTTGGTCTCGCTGGAAAACAGTTCCTGTCCACAACCCTTACAAACATAAGTTCCAGCCTCCCACAAAGTCTCATATTCACTGGTAAAAGGCCGCTCAGTTCCCTTCAATCTCAATACCCTAAACGCCTCGTCACCCAACGCATTTTTCCATTCTTCTTCTGTTTTTTGTACCTGATATGACATCGTTTTTACCTTATTTGTATCTCCCAAAGCGCCATTGTTCAAGGCAGATGATGATTCCTTTGCCTGACAGCCCAATTGTATAAGAACCGCCAAAATTGCAATCAACCCGCGTCCAATGTTTTTGCATCGCATGTTCAACTAACAAAAATGTTTCGAAAGGGTTGTAAGTTCGCAGAGATTCATGAACTTTTTCAGTCATTTTATGGTGGACCACCAAATCCACAGACCCAATTTCAATGTGGGTTTGATCGCGCCCGATTTGCTGCGCAATTTCACCCCGAAGCATTGCAAGTTTCACTTCGCAGAATTTCAACAACAAACCGCCAATCACTACCACCCAAACAACCCCGCTTTACACGATTTTTTTTCGGGCTGCTTGCAACACATCGATAGAGACAAAGAATTTCATCAATCCGCATTCTTTGAAGAAGCTTACCAAACATTGAGAGAATCATGGCGAAATACCTGCTTAGAATTCAACATCCCCAAATATTGGTTTTCACTTCATGTATTAATTGAAATGATGTTAGATAAATATTTTATAGATAATAATTTAGAAAAATTAGAATTATTCTATCATCAGCTCAATTCACAAACAAACACCTACGAAATTGCCTTAAATGCCATGAACCACCCTTCGGCCCAAACTTTCATGGATCGCTATCAAATATTCTGTGAGAAACAATATTTGTTTCACTATCAAAACATACAACGGGTGGCATACGCTTTACACAGAGTGTATGATCAAATTGGCATTCGCGTTGATTGGTACCAACTGCACGAAAATCAAATCGTTGGCAACATTGAAGCGCAATTCAAAATCATTGAACCCTTGTGCGCAATGTATTTTCCTACATCACCCAAATAGGATCAATACAAAGTGTAAATCAACGTAGCCAGCAAACACACATTCAACAACTCCTTCCACCAGTGCTTCTTCTCACCCGTAAAAAATGATGCGATGAATATTGCAGCAGGGAAGGCGAGCAACAAATGAAAACTCTTCAACTCTTTCCAATGCAACAGCATCAACAGCAAACTGTATACAAAAAACAAGATTACAACCAATTTACTGCGCCTAACCTCCACATTTTCTTTGTAATAGGTCCCAACCTGCCTAATCAGCCCGAACAAAGACAACAATAAAAAAAACGCAAACGCGCTATAACCGGCAAAAACCCCGGCCACACCACTGCCAAAAACCTCGATGTTTATGGGTGTAGTGCTAATGTTCTTCATACTCGTCAAATCCCAACCATTGATAAAAATCAAAGAACGAAGCACATAATAAGGCAGTGTAAGTCCAAACACAATGGCCAAAACATCTCTAATCACAATGGTCTTGTACACCAAAACACAAGCCAAAACAAACAGCAAAATCATCAAATGATCTGGCACAATCAAGATGGAAATACCAAAAGCCATGGAACTGTAGAACAGCAAAACGGTGGAATAGCCCTCCCTCAACTTCAGCAAACACAGCAGCCCAATAAATACGCAAAAATTGCCGAAGTGGTACTCTGTAATCAGCAGATTTTCAGGATAAATACTCTGCAATAAAATAAAAAAATACGCGGGCAAATACCCCACAGGCTTCAACAATCCATGAGACCTGGCAATTTCATTGATCAGAAAAGCTTGTGCAATCACCATCAACAACGAAACCAATACAGACACAACCGGCCACGCATTCAAACCCAACACCATTGGCGCCAATATCCCCGGCTTTGAGATGGTTCCCACCGATGGCAAATACCACAACGCAGGTATCCTTATCGCAAAAGCCAGCAATACAACTAGAACCAAAGTAAATAACCCGCTGTCTTTTAACCTACTAATCATTTGATATCACCTGTAACCAATGCCATTGCTTGTCTCTGTAAATGGGAAGCGTTAAAGTACAATAATCCGTTTCGCCGCCTTCGTAAGGAACAATCGATCCCGGAATATTATCACTTCGAAACAACCAATCTCTGTGAACAACAAAGTTATTATCTATTTTCACATGCACCACACGATTAATTTCCCCTTCATCATCATTGTAAACCAAATTCAAACTCCCGGCACAAACATAATGTGCGAAACCAAACAAATGGAGCATCGCAGAAGAACCCACCTGCGTTTTTCTAATCATCACCACAGAATCCAATGCCCCATCCGCTCCCAAATATTGTAACGCAATATCACCATAATGGAAAAACAACTTGCTGCTGGTTTGTGGAACGCCATTCACATAATAGGTTTCCATTTGTCGGCTCTCATAAAACTGTTCTGAAATCAACAACCTCCCACCATGGCTCAAACCAATCACATCCCTGATAAAATAGTTCTCCGGTTTCGATGATTTCTTGATCGCCATCAAACCCGATAATTGTTTGAAATCCCTATCATTCCAACCATATTGTTCAATCATCAAAGAATCCTTGCCCGCGCCAAGCGTCTCGATTTCCCCTCGAAAATGCCCGTGTATCCCTTGCGATTTCCATTCTGACCAATAGCCCCAAATTTCAAAATCTTCCCCATTGGCAGGCATCACCACGTTGGCATCCAACACCGTGCCGCTCAATTCTATAGACTCATGATGGGTCAGAAAATTCTTTCTGTGTATCATGTGAAAATGGCTGTAATCTTTTCGCTGATTGAACAATGCGTTCCCGTAATAATTGTCCTTGTAGATCAAAGCCAAATTGCCTTTGCCCGACACTTCCGCCGATGCCCAAGCCACATCATCCACCCCAAGATTGCGAACTATTGATGTGCTAAAGCTATCAATCAAATTGCCATTCACATCCAGCGTTAATGCCCATGCCGATGAAGTTTTTAAGCCTTGGATTCCCATACCTTGAACAAAGCCAAAAACACCCACAGCTTTTCTATCCAAAGACAGCGTGGTCTCAAACGAACGAACATCCACCTCAACACCCGAAATGGTGGCAACCTCTCGCGTTGCGATATCGCCCTGCAAATCCAAACCCAAACGATGATGGAAAAACTTGTATGTCATCCGCTTCGATTTCACCACACTCAACCAAAAAACAAATGAATCGGTACATGCAACCCTCAAAACAATGTGCTTACTCTGGGCCTCTACTTTGCGATCCGCTTCAAAGGCCAACTCTTCCGAATATCGCTCCAAAACAAACCCATGGGAATAATCAACACCCCCCGAATACATAGAAAAAACTCCCCCACCAACCTGTCCCAATGCCTTGCGATATTGGCTTTTGTGCTGCGACAAACCCGCCTGATTCGATACAATTGTGGTTTGACCCATCAACCCCATCGAAATCAAACAAAACAAACACCCAACAATCCTTTTGTACAACACAATCTCAAAAATCACTCTCCTTGATTGAATTGCCAAGCACTCACCTAATTTTGCATCATTATTTTAATACCAACCCTACTTTGCATACCAACGAAATAAAAATAGAAAGCGCCATTGTTGTAGGTGTCAATACACCCAAACAAACCGTTCCCATCGATGAATCTCTCGCCGAACTCGAACAATTGGTTTTCACTTCTGGCGCAATCTCTAAAAAACGCTTCATTCAAAACCTTGAACACCCCCAGCCCAAAACCTACGTGGGCAAAGGTAAATTGGAAGAAATCAAGCAATATGTGCTCAAAAACAACATTGATTTGGTGATTTTCGACGATGAACTCACTCCCGCACAAGTCAGAAACATCGAAACGGAAATTGAAAACACAAAAATCTTAAGTCGTACCCACCTCATCCTCGACATCTTCGCCACCAACGCTAAAACCGCCCAAGCCAAAACCCAAGTAGAACTGGCACAAAGCATTTTTATGCTCCCCAGGCTGACAGGACTTTGGACGCACCTTTCAAAACAAAAAGGAGGTATCGGAATGAAAGGGCCAGGGGAAAAGGAAATCGAAACAGATAGGCGTGTACTGCGCGATAAAATCGCACTGCTTAAAACCAAACTGCAAGACATCGAAAAGATTGGTTTTACCCAGAGAAAGTCGCGCGATGGTGTTTTTCGCTGCGCACTTGTGGGTTATACCAACGTGGGGAAAAGTACCGTGATGAACCTATTGAGCCGGTCCGACGTTTTGGTTGAAAACAAGTTGTTTGCTACGCTCGATGCTACCGTGAGAAAGGTGGTTTTACCCCATCCTGAAGACATCGGGGCGATGGTGCCCCTGCTTTTGTCTGATACCGTGGGTTTCATCCGAAAACTGCCCACATTGCTCATTGAAAGTTTCAAAAGCACCCTGGCCGAAGCCATGGAAACCGATTTGCTCATTCACGTAGTAGACATTTCCAACCCCGCTTTCGAACAACAAATGATGAGCGTGAAAGAGATTTTACACGAAATTGGCGCGAGCAACAAACCCGAACTGATTGTTTTTAATAAAATTGATGCTTTCAAGGAAAGTGACGACGACGATTTTTTTGTGGGATCAACCGGTTTAACCATCGAACAATTCGAGAAAAGTTGGATCGCCAAAGAAATTGCACCCGCCGTTTTTATCTCCGCCACAAACAACTCGAACATCGAAAAGCTGAGAGCCACCATCGTGGAAATGCTATTACAACAAAAAATGGCCAGATAAATCTGGCCATTTTTTTCTCTTTACCAAAGATTAAAGCTCGTCTTCATTAAAGAAGTAGTCATCATCCGAAGGATAATCACTCCAAATTTCTTCAATACTCTCATATGGCTCTCCGTCGTCTTCCAACTCCTGAAGGTTTTCCATAACCTCCAAAGGAGCTCCAGAACGGATTGCATAATCAATCAACTCATCTTTGGTGGCTGGCCATGGCGCATCGTCCAAATATCCAACCAATTCCAGTGTCCAATACATAAATTCTTACTTACCGCGAAAATAGATTTTTGATTCAGAAAAACAACATGAAATTTGTAAGAAAATCATGCATCACGATTGGCAAGACGAAATCCACATTTATAGTGAATCGGTAAGTTCCCCCGAATCACCCTTTTTACA
>CANHGC010000083.1 GCA_947460045.1 Bacteroidota bacterium
CTTGTCCGTTAAAGGTCTTCAAGGGCAACACTTTTGCTTGCTTGTAGGCCGGGGCTTCTGCACTCACGGCGATGGGGGCTTCGGTGACAGTGGTTGCTACTGTATCTATGGCATCTGGACCAGGGGCGATTGGCTGCGATAGGGTTTGGTCTGCTGCGGCGGTGCCTGTGACTTCGAGGGCTGGACTCGCAATTTTAACGTCTCTGATGTTATCGCATCCGCCTTCATTGCAAATCTGTCCGTTAAACAACATTTGTATGCCGCCAGCAGGAATGCTTTTCAGTACTTTGATTTTTTGTCGAAACTCGCCTTTGCCGGTAAATTCACCGGTGCTGCAATTGAATACATCGGTTTCTTTGACCATGTGATCGCCCACGCCATAAAATTTGCCCACCAATTGGTAGCTGGGGTTGGGCGTGAAATCGATGCTGGCGCGGATCGGGCCGTTGTCGTCACCACAATCGCTTTTTTCACTATACACGTGAAATCCTTTGGCAACATCGAATCGAACAATGATCTCGATGACATCACCGGCGGAGGCACTGGTTTTGGAATAACTGGCCTTGAAAGTGGGTTTTGGGAAGCCGGTTTGTGCTTGGGCCCCCAAAAATGTGAATAGGGCAATCAGGGTGAACAGAAAACGTTTCAACATGGTATGTACAAATTTCGGGATTTATCGCTTAAAAATAGCATGTTAGTACACATTCATTGGATAAATCGAATGGGAATTGGTGGCGGTGGTGGTTAGGTTTGCATCGATGAAATTTGTTTTTAATCGGTTTTTTCGTTGCAAAGCAGTCTTGGCGGTTGTGTTGATGGGGAGTTTGCTGCCATTGAAAGGACAGTTGATGAGCACGAGGCAGTATATAGATTCCTTCAAATTTGTGGCGATGCAGGAGATGCGGGCGCACGGTGTGCCGGCGAGTATTACCTTGGGGCAGGGGGTTTTGGAGAGTGCGAGTGGCAACAGCAAATTGGCTAAAAACTGCAACAACCATTTTGGAATCAAATGCAGAACCAACTGGACGGGCAAGTTTTGTTTGGCCGATGACGATGCCAAAGACGAGTGTTTTCGCGGTTATGAAACGGCGTTCGACAGCTACAGGGATCATTCTTTGTTTTTGAAGGGCGGTAAGCGGTATTTTTTTCTGTTCGAATTAACGGCCACCGATTATAAAGGATGGGCCAATGGCTTGCGCGAGGCGGGTTATGCCACCAATCCCAATTATGGGAATATTTTGATTGGCGTGATCGAAAAATATCGCCTCAGTCAGTACGATTCGATGGTGGTTTTGGGCGAAGACTTTTTTACGCCGATTTCTGCAACCAATCAAACCACGATGGAAGTGAATGGGATACAGGCCATTGTGGCCAAGCCCGGTGAAACGCCGGAGGAGGTTGCGGCTCGATACAACATGTCTACCTGGCAGATTTATAAGTACAATGATATTTCGAAAGGACAGATGTTGAATCCCGGCGAAATCATTTATTTGAAGCCGAAAAGACGCAAAGCAACCGAGGGAAATCATACCGTAAAGAATGGTGAAACCATGCGCGATATTTCGCAGAAGTATGGCATGAAGGTGAAGCATTTGTATAAGTTGAATCGCTTGGAACCGGGTTTGGAAGTGCGCCCAGGGGAGGTGATCAATTTGAAGGAAAAACGGGAGACCCCGCCGGCGATTTTGGAGCGAAACGAGAATCCCAATCAAGTGCGCGCGGTGGATTTGATATTGAATCAACGGTCGGTGACTACAGAAAATCGTCCCAAGGGCACGGTATACGAAGTTCAGCAGGGAGAAACTTTGCAAGACATCGCCCAGAGAATGGGTGTAACGGCTCTGGATTTGGCGAGGTGGAACAATTTGGATGGCTATGCAGTGGCGGCCGGACAAATTCTGGTGTTGCGACCCAATGTGAAAATGAGCGAGGAAACGCAGGTGGATTATCGCAATTTCATGAGCAATTCGGGCAGCGCAAAATCGCCCAGAACCCACATTGTGATTCGGGGTGAAACGTTGTTTTCGATCGCTCGGTTGTATAGTCTGCCGGTTGACTCACTCACGGTTTGGAATCAGCTCCAAGGCAAGCCGTTGATGGTGGATCGTACTTTGTATTTGCAGAGAACGGCTGCCGCGGGGAAATCCAAGGTGGATTCCAATTCAGGTTCTGTGAACGGTGGCGCAGTGTACGATGCCTTTCACTTTGTGCAACCCGGAGAGACTTTGTATTCGATTTCCCGCAAATATTCGGTGTCGGTAGATCAGGTAAAAGAATGGAATCGATTGGCTGGCAATCAAATAGAGGTTGGTCAGCGCCTGCGGGTAAGGCCAGAGTGATTTGGGGCTCTTAAGAACGGATGAGGTAGTGGATGGAATTGCCCATGTTCTGTTGCAGCACAATCTCTTTGCTTCCCACATCGGAGAGTCGGTCGAAGCTTCCTTGCGGGTGATAGATGCTCAGTAGTTCCATGCCTGTGTGCAATTGAACCAGCAACCCAAGGTTTTCCAACGATTTTATGAGGGGTTCGTGGCGATTTTCTTTGTTGTCGATCACACACCGAAAGTAGATGGCGGAATTCTGCATCAGATTGCAGCGCACTTTGTTTTCGGAAAGCGCTTGAAATATTTGTTTCAGGTGGTCTTCGGCGATGAAAGTAAAGTCGCGGGTGCTAATTTCCAGCAGCAATTGTTGGTCTTTGTGGATTTTGCAGGGCACTGAAATGGTGCTACTATCGGCGCTCACTTTGGTGCCATTGTCTTCTGGGTTGATGAAGGATTTTACGTAAAGCGGGATGCCATTGGCTTGCAAGGGCTGTATGGTTTTGGGGTGAATGACCGATGCGCCGTAATAAGCCAGCTCGATGGCATCGTTGTAGGTGAGTTCTGGAATGAGCACCGCATTGTTGAATTTTTTGGGATCGGCGTTCATCACACCGGCCACGTCTTTCCAAATGGTGATGGATTCGGCGCCCATGACGCTGCCAAAAATCGCCGCGCTGTAATCAGACCCTTCTCTGCCCAAAGTGGTGGTTTCTCCTGAAAAACCTTTGCCTATAAATCCTTGAGTAATGACCAAGTTTTTCTTGGCGATGGGCAACAAACGATTTTTGATCACTGTTTCCGTTTCTTTCCATTGAACGCGTGCATCGCGGTGTCTAGAATCGGTGAGAATGAAGTTGCGCGCATCAATCCACTGGTTTGCTATTTTTTGTGATAACAAGTAGTTACTCACGATTTTGGTGGCCATCATTTCGCCGTATCCGATGATTTGATCGTATAAAAAGTCGTAATCTTCTTGCAAATGGGGGTTGTCTACAAAACATTCGAGCTCCAAATAAAGATTTTTGATGTCACTTACCCCCACCAAATTGTCTTCACCGAACAGGTTATTGAGGATTTCATTGTGGTAGTCAAACACGGTTTGGAGGGCTTGATTGGCCATGCCCGTGTTGTGAAAACAATGGTGAACAACCTGCTCTAACGCATTGGTAGTCTTTCCCATAGCGCTAATCACGACCAAAATATCGTTTTGATTGTAAGATTGAATAATACGGGCTACGTTTTGAACTCCTTGCGCGTCTTTTACAGAGGCTCCTCCGAATTTGAATATTTTCATCGATGAATGGGGTAGACGGTTAATTGAGGTTTTTGTTGTTGTTTTGCAAAATAAATACCAATTGCTCTGATTGTTGTTATGTCGTATTCTAAAGTTATCACCCTCGAACAATATATTGTAGACCAACAGGCGCTCTACAAGGATGCCCAAGGCTCATTGAGTAAGATTTTTCGTTCGCTGGAGTTGGCGGCGAAGATGGTAAACAGGGATGTGAGAAAGGCGGGATTGGTAGATATATTGGGGAATCAGGGTTCCACCAACATTCAGGGCGAGGAACAGAAGAAGTTGGATGTGATCGCCAACGACATTTTTATCGCTTCGTTGAGTAGGAGCGGAGAGGTGTGTATGATCATTTCAGAGGAGAACGACGATGTGTATTATGTGGAAGGCGCTGAGAACGAGAAATATATTGTAGCGATGGATCCATTGGATGGCAGTTCCAACATTGATGTGAACGCGAGCATCGGAACCATTTTTAGTATCTATACCCGCAAAAATCCAATGTCGAAACCCACCGTGGAAGATTGTTTGCAAAAAGGCAAGCACCAGGTGGCAGCGGGATATTTCATCTATGGATCTAGCACCATGTTGGTGTATTCAACGGGTGTGGGTGTGAATGGATTTACTTTAGACGATAGCATTCAGGAGTTTTGCCTGAGTCATCCCAACATTCAAACACCGGCTGATGGCAAGATTTTCAGTGTGAACGAAGGCAATTTGGAGGATTTCCCACAAGGGGTTCAGGATTATATTTCTTTTTGTAAGGCGAAGGACAAGGCCACAAACCGACCTTATTCGGCGCGATACATTGGTTCATTGATTGCGGATTTTCACCGGAATTTGCTCAAGGGCGGGATTTTCATCTATCCCCCTACAGAGAAGTCGCCCAATGGCAAGTTGCGATTGATGTATGAGTGCAATACGATGGCGTTTTTGGTAGAGCAGGCGGGCGGTGCAGCGAGCACAGGTACTGAGCGTGTGTTGGATGTGAAGCCCACTGAATTGCATCAGCGCGTGCCGATGTTCGTAGGATCGAAAAACATGGTGGATTTGGCCGTTGCGATGCTCAACGAAGAGTTTGCTACTGCGGTTCTTGCATAATCATTTGTAAAATTTCCAGCGATTGGATGGTTTTGCCAGGGATGGCATGGATTTCCACGTAATCAACCAATTTATTTACTAGATTTTTTCTCGTTTTACTGGGTGCGGTATTGATTTCACCAGTGACGATTCTTGCGAGGATTTCGCAGGCCTCGGGTTCGATGGTATTGGAAGGGATGCTCTTGGCAGTGGCCGCTGTGCCGGAGAGAATATCGAGTCCTATCTTACAAGCTTCTTCATTGAGTTGTAGGCCATGGCCCGTGACTTCGCAAAATTCGAACAGATATTTAATGGGTAAAATGGGGAGGTAGTCACATCCCACATTGAGCTGTTGAAACGTGTGTTTGGAAATATCAAACAGTTGCTCTTCGGGTTGTTCCTCGTGTAAAATGTGACTCAGAAGTTCTAAGAAAAACCATCGCACCTGATCATGCAACGGATTGTGGCTATAGCCCCATCCCGAAAGCAGAGATACTTCTTTGGCGCGCATCATTCCGCGGGTTTGTTTGTGAAATACCACTTCAATCAAAGTGCCCGGTTGAAACAGTGAATTTTTGTTGTGCTTGCCGTGCAGTCCTTGAATCAAAAAAGGGATGAGCCCGAATTCTCGGGTAAACAATTTTACCACCGCCGAATGATCGGTGTAGGGGGTTCGTTTTATTACAATGGCTTCGGTTTTAACCAGCATCAGTCAACCCAATCTGCCAAGAACAAGTTGGTGTCGCGGGTGCCGTGATTTCTGCGGTTAGAACTGAAAATGAGCTGTTTGCCGTTGGGTGAAAACATCGGGAAAGCGTTGAACATGCTTTCGTTGGTGATGCGCTCTAAGCCGGTGCCATCTTCGTTGATCATGTATAGTTGAAAATCGTAGCCGCGCTTGCTGTGGTGGTTGCTTGAGAAAAGGATTTTCTGGCCTGCGGGGTGATAAAAGGGTGCCCAGTTTGCCTTGCCCAAATGGGTTATTTGTTTCAAATCACTGCCATCCACGTTGCATGTGTAAATTTCCATGTTGGTGGGTTCAACCAAGCCGCGAGACAATAAATCCTTGTATTTGGTGATCTCTTCTTCGGTTTGCGGGCGGCTGGCGCGGAAGACCAATTTCTTGGAATCGGGCGAGAAAAAAGCCCCTCCGTCGTAACCCAATCCGGTGGTGATTTGACGTTGGTTGTTGCCATCGATGTCCATAATCCACAGTTCCAAATCGCCGGTGCGGGTGCTTGTGAAAACAATGGATTTGCCATCGGGTGATACCGTTCCTTCGGCGTCATAACCTGGTGTATTGGTGAGTTTCTGGGTGATATTCCCTTTTAAATCAGCCACATAGATGTCGAAATTGGAATAGATAGCCCAAACGTATTTGCCATTGGATTCTGGTGTGGGCGGACAATCGGCGTCGCCTTCGTGGGTGCTCGCATACAAAATGTGTTTGTTGTCTGGCATGAAATAAGAGCAGGTAGTTCTACCAAATCCGGTGCTGACCAACGCACTTTTGCGCGTTGTGTCTTTGCCCATTTTTTTCACGGGCGATGTAAAGATTTGGTCGCACTGAACCCCCCATTGCTTGAAATTGCTTTGAAAGGTGATGGCTTTGCTATCGAAACTCCAATAAGCTTCTGCGTTATCGCCGCCGAAGGTCAACTGTCTGAGGTTTTTTAAATGGGTCTCGGCGGCGGGTTGAACGGTGGCTGCAGCGTGGCTGTTGGTTTCTGTTTGGCCCAGCAGTGCGGTAGCACTGCTGGCCAATGTCAATGTTAAGAGTATGTTTTTCACTGGAAATTGGGTTCTATGTCTATCGGCGGGACGTACGATTTACCCCTGCCTTTGATTTGGGTTAGTAAGGTTCGGATGCGTGATTTTCTGATGGCCATTTTGTCTTCGGAGTGGCCTTCGTTCATTGTCATTCTGGTCATGCGTTTCTGCAACTGGTGCAACTTGTGGAACCATTTGCCTTTGTCGTTTTTTTTGCTGCTCATGATAATGATTTTTTTTTGGTTAGACATCGCATCGGGAAACCGATTCGTTGGATGCAAATTATTCAAAAAATCGAGAATTAAAAATGACATTACACCAAACGAACAAAAAAAGCGAGGAAAGGTTATTGCAAAATTTCCCAAGCCATTTTGGGATAGCCTTTTCTGCCTTGATCGTC
>CANHGC010000084.1 GCA_947460045.1 Bacteroidota bacterium
CGATGTTCTCTTCCTCAAACACATTGGGGTTGTCGGTCACCGAATTCAACTCTGTTTCCCACACATCCAAACAATGATCCAAGGCATCGTAAGACGCACCATGAACCTGGGGAATACATCGGAAACTATATGGGTCTTGTACCTGTTTTTTGGGTTGCTTTGCGATGGGTGAATCTTCCAAAATGGCCCGAATCTCCGCCGCCGCCGCAATCTGTCCGGCATGAGGTCTTACGCGATGAATGGGCGATTGAAAGGGATCCATCCGACAATCAAATGCATCGATACTCAATGCACTCACGATCGGTAACTGCTTGAATATCTGTCGGATCCGTCTGTAAGCCTCCACCGAATGTGCCAGCATAAATTGGGTGCCATTGATAAGACCGAGCGCTTCCTTGGGACCGAGTTGCAACGGTTGCCAATTGTTTTGGGCCAGCCATTGCTCGCCAGAAATTTCACCATGCTGGGGGTGACGCAAAAAGCCTTTCCCGATGAGCGGAAGCACCATTTGCGACAGGGGTGCGAGGTCGCCAGAGGCACCAAGCGATCCCTGCTCCGTAACCACGGGATACCATTGCTGGTTGTACATGGCCGATAAGCGTTCAAAGATTTCTGGTCGGATCGCCGAGTACCCTTTACTCATGTTCAGCATTTTGAGCCAAAGCATGGCACGAACCAGGTGCATATTGAGGGGATTACCCACGCCTGCGGCGTGGGTAATCAGTAAATTTTCTTGCAGAGCACTCAAATCCTCTCTCGAAATTTCAACATTTTGCAAGGAACCAAAACCCGTATTTACACCATAAACGGCTGAAGTGGCTTTATCTAAATATGACTGCAAGAATGCCACGCTGCGATCCATCCGTTCACGAACCTCCAACGACAGCTCAACGGGCTGCTGCAATGCCTCAATGGCTTCCTGCAAAGTATAAAATGATTTCATTTTGTAATTATCAATCGTTTAATAAAAGTCTTTTCCCAATTTAAATCGAAGCCGCAATGACCCCGGCGATTTCCTCTACCGAACCTAACACCTGCTCACCAGATACCAAATTCTTGAGCGCTACCTTATTTGCTTGCAACTCCTCGTTTCCGATGATCACCGCAAAACCCATTTTCTTGTCGTTGGCATAATCCAACTGTTTTTTCAATTTGGGCGTGCCAGGATACATTTCTACGGTAAAGCCATGCGCGCGGAGCGCGCGAGCTACTCCCGCCCCAAACACTTCACACGACGTATCCATCGCGCAAACCAAAACCCCTCCAACCGCTTGCTCCATGGCATCGAACAATCCCGCCGCCTCCATCGTATCGTATACCCGATCCAAACCAAAACTCACACCAACTCCGGAAACATCCTTCAAGCCAAAAACACCCGTTAAATTATCATACCTACCGCCGCCACCAATGCTTCCCAATCTAAAATCTGCGGGCAATCGACCATCTGTAGCTTCCACTTCAAACACTGCACCCGTGTAGTAACTCAAGCCCCTGGCCAACGTAAAATCCAACACCACGTGGGTTGAATCACCCAACAATCCAAATATCTTCTCCAACTCACCCAATCCCTTATTCAGGGCATCGCCTTGTAAAAAATCAGCACCGCCCGCCAACAACATTTTCTCTGCATTGCCACTCACCGATTTGCTATCCCAAAGCCATTTCCATGCATTCAACGCCATCGATAGGCCCTTCTCTTCGAGTTCCTTCGACACCCCCTCAAAACCAATTTTATCGGCCTTATCAATGATAATCATAAACGCATTCCAATTCTCTACCGTTTCCAACACGCCCAAGAATGCATCCAAAATTCCGCGATGATTGATGCGAATCTTTACGCCCAAATCCAGTGCGGCAAACACTTCCAAATACATCTCCACCAATTCCGCTTCCGAAACCACCGAATTCGCGCCAACCACATCAATATCGCACTGCCAAAATTCACGATACCGACCTTTTTGTGGGCGATCTGCCCGCCAAACCGGCTGCATCTGATAACGCTTAAATGGAAAAACAATGTCGTTGCGATTCATCACCACAAAACGAGCCAGAGGAACCGTTAAATCATAACGCAACCCACGATCCGAAATCTGTGGCGTTAACCCCTTGCTGTCTTTGGCCGCCAAAATCGCGGGATCGGCCTTCGACAAAAAATCACCGGAATTCAATACTTTGAACAACAGTTGATCACCCTCATTGCCATATTTACCTTGTAAAGTGCGTAGGTTTTCCAAAGACGGGGTTTCCAAGGCACCAAAACCATGAGACACAAACACACGCTCCATCACCGAAGTGATATATTTTCTGCGCTGCATCACACGGGGTGAAAAATCTCGGGTTCCGGACGGCAAACTGGGCTTTTCCATGTTGCGAAGTTAACACCCAACGGCCAAAGCCGTAAATCAGTTGCGATTTTTGCAAAAAATGAATCTGTTTTGGCACCAAATTTGAAATACTTTTGCCACGATGAAAAAACACATTACTTCTTTGCTGTTCGCCCTCATGGCATTTGTGCCCCAAATGTTCGCTCAAGATGCCAACCAAGATGCCCCTTCAGTGCAAGTGAAAGACATCGATGGTGCGCCCATCAACTTCAATACAACCGTTGAAAAAGGAAAAATCACTGTGGTTTCTTTTTGGGCTACCTGGTGTGGACCTTGTATCAAAGAATTGCAAGCCATCGACGAGCTTTATGCCGATTGGCAAACCAAATACAATGTAAAACTCGTGGCAGTAAGTATCGATGATGCCAGAAACAGCCGCAAAGTGAAGCCCAAAGTCTTGGCAGAAAATTGGCAGTACCAAATCATCCTCGATGAGAACATGGATTTGGCCCGCGCCATGAATGTAAACAACCCACCCATGACTTTCGTGTTCGATAAAAATGGCAAAATGGTTTACTCACACCAAGGTTATACGCCAGGCGCCGAAGCTGAACTCGAAGCCCACATCGCCGAATTGGCCAAATAATCAGCGCCCAATCAACGCATAGGAACCTCAACCACCAATACATCTGCATTTTCAGATGCGATGATATTCAGTTGATCTACCTCCCAAATGCCCACAGCATCGCGACGCCCCAACGTGTGACCGTTCACTTCCACTGAGCCTTCAATCACAAAAACATAGGCGCCTTGGTATTCCCCGTGTAATTCGTAATCACCTTGAGAACCCGCAGTCATCTCGCGGCGAACAAAATACGTGTCTTGCTGAGCCTTGATGGAACTACCACCCTCGGGAGTAACCAAAAATTGCCAAGCATCTTTTCGATCCGCTGCGTCAAAATATCGCTGATCGTAACTCGGCGTTAAATTGTGAGCCCTCGGGAAAACCCAAAGTTGCAACAACTTGCTCTCTTCCACCGAACTGCTATTTACCTCACTGTGCGTAATACCCGTTCCCGCCGTCATGTGTTGAACCTCGCCCGCCTTGATCACTGCCGTATGCCCCATGGAATCTTTGTGCTGTAACTCGCCCGAAAGCATAATGGTCACAATCTCCATATTGTCGTGAGGATGCATCCCAAAACCCATACTCGGGGCGATGATGTCATCGTTCAAAACACGCAAAGCGCCAAAATGAATCTTCTGAGGGTCGTACCAATGCGCAAAACTGAAGCTAAATTTTGAATCCAACCATGCCATTTTGTTAACGCCGCGCTCAGCAGCCGGGTGAAATTTGTATTTCATGCTATCGCCAATATTTGTTGAAACAAAAATACATCAAAAACTGATGCAAACCTGTTTCAAATCCATTCGAAACAATTACAAAATTTCCTCCGGCAAAGGAATTCTGGCATTTGTATCAATCAAAACACCATCCACGCCCGCCGCGGCCGCAGCATCCAAATCGCGCTGTTTATCGCCAATGATCAAACACTGTTCAGGATCCAGGTGAAATTGATGCAACCCCTTTTCAATCATCAAACTGCCAGGTTTGCGACACAAACATCGACCGTTGAAATCCGGGTGGTGCGGACAGAAATAAAAATGAGCTACGGAAAAACCCGCTTGCACACACAATCCTTGAAAATATTGGTGCATCGCATGAACATCGGCCTCCTCGTAAAAACCCTTGGCCAAGCCGCCCTGATTGGTCACCACAATGAGTAAATACCCCGCATCGTGCCATACTTTCAGCGTTTCCACCACACTCGGTAGCACCTGAAACTCAGCCAACGACTTGGTATAATCGCCCGGATCGTGGTTGATTACGCCATCTCTATCGAGGAATAAGGCTTTTCTTACGTTCAGTGATTCACCCATTTTTTTCATTTCCCTGCAAAATAACTTAATTTCGCTCACCGAATCGCATGTCGAAGTATCTAGTTATCATTCCAACCTACAACGAAATCGAGAATATCGAAAGAATGGTCCATACCGTAATGGCCTTGGAGAAAGACATCGACCTGTTGGTGGTTGACGACAATTCGCCCGATGGCACAGCCAATCAAGTGGATGCGATGATGTCTCAGTACAACACCCAAAGAACCAAATTGCACATCCTAAAACGCCAAGGCAAAAACGGATTGGGCACCGCTTATATCGCAGGTTTCCATTGGGCTTTGGAGCGCAAATACGAGTACATCTGCGAAATGGATTGCGATTTTTCACACCCGGTAGACCAACTCCCCAACCTCATCGCCAAGTGCGAGGCAGGCGCCGATGTATGCGTTGGCTCTCGCTATTATGGTGGCGTGGTAAACGTGGTCAATTGGCCCATGGGACGGGTGCTAATGAGCTACTATGCAAGCAAATACGTAAAGTTTATTACGGGCTTGAACATTGCAGACACCACCGCCGGATTCGTGTGTTACAAGCGCCAAGTACTTGAATCCATTGGCATCGACGATATCAAATTCCGTGGGTACGCGTTTCAAATTGAAATGAAGTTTCGCTCAGATTGCAAGGGCTTTAAAATTCAAGAACACCCCATTATTTTCACCGATCGCACCGCGGGGACCTCTAAAATGAGCACCAAAATTTTCCGTGAAGCCTTGTTTGGGGTGATCGAATTGAAAATCAAACGAATTTTTGGCAGAATTTAATTTTCACCCATGATGTTGAACCGAACGACAGGCGTTTCGATACTTCAGCATCCGATTTTCTTGGCGATTTTATTTTTTTTCTTGGCGATGGGCATCAACCTCATCGGCATCGATTTGTTGAGCTTAACCTCCGACGAGTGCTTCAGCATCTACCATGCCCAGATGTCGCCCCGCCTCATCTACCACCACCTTTCAACCGGAAACAACCCGCCATTACACGAATGGATTTTGCATTACTGGATGGGTTGGTTTGGCGACAGTGCTTTTTCTGTACGATTGCCTTCGGCGATTTTCAGCAGCCTAACAACGGCTTTGATTTTCATTTTGGGGACGCAAATTTCTGCAGGGAATGAAAAACTCGAGAAAGCGACTGGGAACACCAGCATTGGAGGGATAGCTGCGCTGCTATTTTTGGCGAGCAATTACACAACTTTTTTGGCCCATGAAGCGAGAACCTACAACCTCACTTTGTTTCTGGGTGTATTGAGCACAATCTGTTTTGTTACGGCGATTCGATCGGGAAAAACGAAGCATTTTCTTGTTTACGGATTAATTGGCGGACTCTTGTGTTTGTCGCACTTCTTTGGCATTTGGATTTTGTTGGCCCAGGGCAGTTTTTGGTTGAAAACAAATTGGAGAAACCCAAATGCATTGAAGAAAATGGGTTGGGCCGTGTTGGGTTTCGGCATTGCGTTTGGCTGGTATGTTCCCAATTTGTGGTATCGATTTGTGGATAGCGCGTCCCAGGGCACCTGGGTAAACCCAGCGCCCTGGGACGCACCCTATTTCACCCTTTGGAAATACTTAAACACACCCATTGCAACCATCATTGCGGCCCTCTTGCTGTTATACCTCACCATCAACCTCGCGGCCAAGAAATCCATCGCCCAAAAACAAAACGCCCAACTCATTTTATGGCTTTTTGCACTCCCCTTTTTCGGACAGTGGCTTTTGAGTTTAGACCATCCATTTTCTATCCCGATGTTCACCGAGCGATACGCCTCCATCGCACTGCCCTTTTTGTGCTTGATTTTGGCGATGGCCCTGTCTGGGTTGCGTGAACAGTACAACCAAGGGGTATACCGCTTTGCACTCGCTCTTTTCTTCTCCACCTTACTCTCAGGAAAGATCTTCACCCCGGCCAACCAAGCATGCGCCAGAGAAGCCTTACAAACTGCAAAAGTTAGCCTGGGTGCGAACTGGGGGAATCCCATCATATTAGAACCCTATCATTCTGCATTTCAACTATTGTATTATTTGGATCATCGGCGATTCCAGCAGTACCACCCCGAGATTGTTTATCCGCACTTGGCCAACCAACTACAGCAAAGCAATGTATGGATTTTAAAGACCAATAAAACACTGGACAGCACAGGGCTATCGAACAACAACACCCTCGCCTACCTGCGTGTTGGCACTGTAAAATCAGCCCATACGATACAAATCGAACAGCAATTGGAAAAATTGACGGCTACCGGGGGTAGCATTAAGAGCAGTACGATTCAAATTCCAAAGCGACTTTGGGGCACAACCGAAATCAGTTCAGAAGCCGAATTTTGGCTCATTGAGAGAAAATAACCGTATATTTGCACCACTTTTCCAAATGGAAGGCGAACCCCGAAGTATAATCCAGAACCATGATGCGCGTATACTATCAGCGTCAAACCCGTGTGCAGAAAGTGCAAACGCTGTCTCAATTAGAGACATTGGAGGGATTGATATGGATCGACCTTCAAAACCCTTCCGCGGCTGAAATCGCCGATGTAGAAGCAAA
>CANHGC010000085.1 GCA_947460045.1 Bacteroidota bacterium
GTAGATACCCAACTCGAGGATGTTGAGATCACTTCAGCATCAAAATTGGAGGAAGGCAACCGCCATTCGTTGGGTTTCTTTTCGAATCCAAAATATGAGCAATCTTTGTATGAAACCCAATGTGGTGCGGTCATTGTACCCATGGGATTTAAGGCTCAAAAACCGGTTTCGGCATTATTGATCGAACACCCCAACCCCTATTTTGCTTTTTGTACGATATTATCCAACCACTTTAGTCCCAATTTGCACAGAACGGGTATTGAGTCCACTCACATTCACCCTAGTGTTGATTTGGGAGATTCAGTGCACGTTGCGGCAACAGCGTATATTGAAGAAGGTGCAGTTTTGGGCGAACACAGTATTGTTTATCCAGGGGTTTATTTGGGTAGAAATGTTAAAATTGGAAAACATTGTATCATTTATCCCAACGTAGTTATTTACTCGGATTGTATTTTGGGAGATCATTGCATTGTTCAGGCTGGATCTGTCATTGGCGGAGATGGTTTTGGATTTGCCCCGGTGAATGGGAAGTATGTAAAAATCCCACAAATTGGCAACGTAGTTATTGAGGATTGGGTTGAAATTGGAAGCAACTGCAGCATTGACAGAGCCACAATGGGAAGTACTGTTATTAAAACTGGTACGAAGTTGGACAACTTGGTGCAAATTGCTCACAATGTTGAGGTGGGTGAACACACCGTTTTGGCCGCTCAAACGGGTATTGCCGGGAGCACAAAGGTGGGTGGCTATTCTCAATTTGGTGGTCAGGTGGGTGTGGCCGGTCATTTAACTATCGCCCCACATACAAGTGTTGGTGGACAAGGTGGTATCACTGGAAACATTACCCAATCTCATCAAAAATTGACAGGCACTCCGGCAACGGATGTGAGAACATACTTAAAATCTGTAGCTGCTACACGAAAGATTCCCGAATTATTAAAAGCCATTGAGGTCCTTCAAACTGAAATAGAAAACATCAAATCATCCAAGTAATAATGAATCAATTGAATCCAAAACAAACAACACTAAAATCACCCATTACTATCTCTGGTGTGGGATTACATACGGGTGCAAATGTTAATTTGACATTGAATCCTGCCCCTGAAAATCACGGATATAAATTTCGCAGAGTAGACCTTGAAGGCAGTCCAATCATTGAAGCCGATTGCGACTTGGTAACAGATACATCAAGGGGTACAACACTGACTAAAAATGGCGCATCCGTATCAACGGTGGAGCACGTTTTGGCGGCTTTGGTGGGTATGGAAGTAGACAATGTATTGATTGATATAGATGGCCCAGAAATGCCCATCATGGATGGAAGTAGCCGTCCGTTTGTTGAAGCCATCGAATCTCATGAAATCATCGAATTGGAGGCAGATAGGGAATATTTTGAGATCCCTTACAACATCAGTTTCACCGACGAAGTAAATAAAGTTGAAATCATCGCTATGCCGGTCAATGATTATCGACTCACAGTGATGGTGGATTACAACTCTCCGGTTTTGGGTAGTCAGCACGCGGCGATCACCAATATGTCTGAATTCAAACAAGAAATCAGTCCATGCAGAACGTTTTGCTTTTTACACGAGCTAGAATACCTACTAAATCACAACCTCATCAAAGGTGGAGATTTAAATAATGCAATTGTAGTGGTTGACAGGGATGTTGAGCAAAATGAATTGGACCGATTGGCAGAGGTATTCAACAAGCCCAAAGTGGAAGTCACTCAACATGGTATCTTGAATAATTTGGACTTGCGTTTTCAAAATGAACCCGCTCGACACAAATTGTTAGATATGATCGGCGATTTGGCGTTGGTAGGTATGCCCATCAAAGGCCAAATTATGGCGGCTAGACCAGGCCATGCAAGCAATGTAGCATTCGCAAAAAAGATCAAACAGGTGATGAAAAAAGAACTACGCAGGAAACAAGACGGAGTTCCATATTACAACCCCAACGAAAAGCCATTGTATGCTACCAAGGATATCATGAAGATGTTACCTCATGCGCATCCCTTTTTGCTGGTTGATAAAATCATTGCAAAAACAGAAACTTCGGTTGTTGGCATTAAAAACATCACCTTTGACCAACCATTTTTTGCGGGACATTTCCCTGGTGACCCCATCATGCCTGGTGTACTTCAACTTGAAGCGATGGCACAATGTGGTGGAATTTTGGTTCTTAGTACGGTTCCAGATCCTGAAAATTACGGTACTTATTTCCTAAAAATAGACAACACCAAATTCAAAGACAAGGTCGTTCCCGGAGATACCATGATCATGAAGATGGAGTTGATGGAGCCGGTTAGAAGAGGTCTCTGCATCATGAGAGGAAGAGCTTGGGTTGGAGAAAAATTGGTTTGTGAATCAGAAATGATGGCGCAAATCGTAAAAATCGCTTAATTCGTAATCTTTAATTAACAAATCAATGATTCAACCACTTGCCTATGTGCACCCATCAGCAAAAATCTCTGATCACGTAATCATTGATCCATTTGTTACCATACATGCCGATGTAGAAATTGGCGAAGGCACCCATGTTATGTCGGGTGCAACCATTTTCAAAGGCACAAGAATTGGCAAAAGTTGTAGGATTTTCCCAGGTGCATCCATCGGGGCGATTCCTCAAGATTTGAAATTTGATGGCGAAGAAACGCTGACGGTCATTGGCAACAATACTACGATTCGTGAATATGTGACCATCAACAAAGGAACCAAGGCTTCTGGTGAAACACGCGTTGGAAACAATGTACTGTTAATGGCATATGTGCACTTGGCACATGACGTTGTCATTGAAGATTATTGCATTTTAGCCAATAGCGTTCAAATAGCGGGTCATGTTGTTGTAGGAGAATGGGCAATACTCGGCGGCGCAGCTTTGGTACATCAGTTTGTTAAGGTGGGTCGTCACGCAATGATCAGTGGAGGTTCACTCGTAAGAAAAGATGTTCCTCCGTATACAAAAGCGGCCCGTGAACCTCTGAGTTATGAAGGAGTGAACAGTGTTGGGCTTCGCAGACGAGATTTTACCACTGAAAAAATTGGCGAAATTCAAGACATCTACCGCACACTATTTGTCAAAGGTTACAATACTGCAAAAGCCATAAAAATCATCGAAACCGAATTCTCCCCAACCACTGAACGTGATGAAATTTTACAGTTCATTAAAGAATCGGATCGTGGTATTATGAAAGGCTATATCGCTAAATAACGATGTACATTTCGTTGCATAACTGTGGAAAAAACTACCACCGAACGTGGTTGTTTAGAGGACTCAGTTTCAACATTGAACTCGGAGCGGAAGGGCATTACTCCAACCCTCTTCGTATGGCTATATTGGGATCCAATGGTGCGGGAAAATCTACATTCACGTTGATGCTCGCTGGACAAACCGACCCCACAGAGGGCACTGTTCAATGGATCATGGATAACAAAAAAGCGATTGATTCAAAGCATTGGCACTCTCAAGTGGCATTGGCATCGCCAGGAATGGAACTCCCCGAAGAATTTACTTTGCAGGAATGGTTTACATTTCATCAAAAAATACGTGGATTTCAATCTCAAATTGGATTGAATGCAATGATGGATTTGTGTGGTTTCCCTAAAAACACGGCCAGTAAAACCTTGATGACCTTTTCTTCAGGCATGAAACAACGTGTGAAATTGTGCTCTGCATTGTTGGGAACTCAACCATTGGTTATACTGGATGAGCCTTTGACAAACTTAGATGCTGCGGGAAACGAAGTGTACAGAACTTTGATTCAAGATTTTCTATTGAACCGAAACTTGATCATCGCATCAAATCGCAACGAAGAGTGGGCGCCTTTTTGCAATAGCAGCTACACAATTGGAGATGCGCAAATCAATGCTTTACGAGCAATTTGAATTGTTGATTTTTGCCGTTTTCGTTTTCAACATTCACAAAATAAACCCCGTTACTCAGGTGATCCGTTGGTATACCAACCCCAGACTCATTGGTCGATAAACGGGTGCTATAAATTTCCTGTTGATGTATGTTGTAAATTTTGATATTCAGTGCACCAACGGTACCGTTTCCTCTCAGAATTTGGACACTTTGATTGCATGGATTTGGAAATAATTCTAGATTTAGGCTGTATATGGATTGCGTACTGATAACTGGTTTTGGCGCACTCAATGAACTGGCCCAATTCAGCCCTCCTCTACCCAATCCAAAAACCACTTCCATGAGTGTATCACCGGTGAGCTCGGCAAATGCTGGGACTATCCTTGAGCCCAGACCTGGAAGCGTTGAATCAGAGAAGTTTTTCTGATAAAACCAAGACGTATCTGCGAACAGTGAATCGGTAAATGGATGTCCATCAATATTGTAAAGTCTAGTATATCCGTAAGCCGTACCAACCATCAATTCTACTTTTCCATCACCGTTTACATCATGTATTCTAGGCGATGCATATCCAAACGCTTTCCACTCTTGCGGTTGAACATCTTTTCTCCATTCATTACCCCGCGCACCCCAGGCGTTTTTTGTTTTCAATTCAAAGGTAAATGGCTGTTTACCGGTGCATTCGAACAATGAAACCCGCCCGTTGTAAAAGCCCACAAGCAAGTCCATTTTTCCATCCTTGTTGTAATCATATAAACATGGTGAAGCGTTTGACTCACCGAGATCCGGGTTGTAATTGAGAAAATTCGAGTCGATAAATGTCCATGAAACAGGGTTGTTTTTGCCGGCTTTGTTTTCAAAAAATGCAATTTTGCCTTTGAGCGTGCCCACCACCAAATCCAAATCTCCATCACCATCCATATCGCCCACATTGGGAATACAATGACGCAGGTTATATTTTGAAAAATTCAAATAATCTCTTTCTACCAGATCGAATTTGGGGGCAATGTTGGTACCTGTGTTTTTGAATAGGGCAATTTGATCTTTTATGCCGTTGGTGATAGAATAATCGCCATTTGAAGCCACCAGAAGATCTTGGTCACCATCGGCATCAATATCTACAAATACTGGAGCAGACCGCGCGCCCAAATCCAAGGTTTTTTCAGCCAAAAAATTCGTTTTAACCAAATCAAATGTTGGTTTATTGAACTGACCTGTGTTTTTGTAATACCAAATTTGTTGGGTTTCTTTTACATCCGTAAAGTTGTTTGGTGCAACGATGAGATCTTGCACGCCATCGCCGGAAATATCCAAATAATATCCAGCCGGAAAAATGATTTGATTGGCAGCCGCGGTATTTCTTGGAAAGATGGTATCCACATATACCATGGTGTCATAGTAAGTTTTGTGTTGTGCTTTGCCATTTTGCAAGAAAGTAAACCTTGGGAATCCAATGTTGGATATGATCAATTCTTTGTCACCATCTGCATCAGAATCATACATGAAACAAGAGGCACCACCTGTATGACGTGGTTTCAACTTGTCTTTATAAGGACATTCACCCAATGCAATGGAATTATCGAAACCTTCATTAAAATACCCAAAGCAGATATCCATGATTTGAAACTCAAAAGTGTCGCGATTCCAACCTTTTTCGATGCGCACGTCTTTGAATAATCTGTAGGTAAAATTGCCTTGATCGTAAGACAAAATATCCAAATCTCCATCTCCATCGATGTCTGAAATCTCTGGCATATCGAACTTTGAGAAACTCAATGGGTTGTATAAAATTGGCTGGGTTGAATCAAATTGATTGCGATAAAACCATGGCCCTAAATCTTGGAACTTTAATTTATTGGTACCAGGTGTTGTTTTATTGATGTAAATCAACAAGTTACTACTTTCAGATAGTGTGAAAATATCCATTTCGCCATCTGAGTTCAAATCCGCAGTTTTGTAATAATACAGTCCCTTTGGGAGCAATGCTTCGTATTCCGGTGCGTAAGTAAAAACATCGTTTTCTTTTCGAACAAACGGCATAATCTTGGAATCGTATCGATCAAAAACAATGACATCCAACTTTTTATCACCATTGAGATCGAAGGGTTGAAATTGCGGAGAGTTAAACCCACCCCAAAAAGGATTTTCTACTTCGAAAGCACCATCTGTAACCCGAAATCCAGTGGTATTCAACCTGTAATTGAATTGTGAATATATGGGACTGGCAGTAACCCAAATCAATAAGGATAAAAGTAATTTTTTGAGCATTGACGTAAATATACAATTGGAATTAGACATTTGTTCAATTGGGGATTTCTTGTTTCGATGAAATGAATAATTTCAATTAGGTTTGAATTATGGACAATCTTGCAGTGATAGATGCAATTTATTCTCAATTTGTTGCTTCAAATTATCGGATTTCTACTGATTCAAGAACAATAGAACCCGGATCGATTTTCTTTTGTATCCGTGGTGATAAGTTCGATGGAAATGCTTTTGCTGCGGAAGCCAAGAAGCAGGGTGCCAGTATTGTGGTAGTGGATCACCCTTCGTTAAAAGATCATTCAGACTTTCTTTGGGTTGAGGATACAACGATTGCGCTTCAGCAGTTAAGCAAAATACACGCTGAAAGAATGCCGTGTCAAAAAATCATGGTTGGCGGCAGCAATGGAAAAACCACTACCAAAGAAGTATCGAGGGTTGTATTGGACATTCTGGGAGATACTTTGGCCACACCTGGAAATTGGAACAACCACATAGGCGTGCCTCTTACGCTATTACAGTTGAGACCTCATCACAAATTTGCGATCATAGAAATGGGCACCAACCATCCCGGTGAAATGAAGGTCCTTTGTGATTTAATGTCACCCAACATGGGTTTAATCACCAATATCGGCAAAGAACATTTGGAGGGATTTGGAAAC
>CANHGC010000086.1 GCA_947460045.1 Bacteroidota bacterium
GTTACAACAAAACCACCAATCACGTTCAAGGTTCCTACAAATACCGCCAATGTACCAAACACCAACGAAAGTGTATCGTCGGGCGATGCATTGCCCATAACGATGATTGCACCAATCAAAACCACCCCGTGAATGGCATTTGCACCACTCATCAAAGGGGTATGCAACACACTGGGCACGTGTGAAATCAATTCAACACCCACGAAAATCATCAAGATCACCAGGTATATGAGGTTCAAAATATTTTGCTGTTCGTATTGCGCGATTAAATCGGCAATACCCTGAAAAAATGCTTCCATGCTTTTTCTTTTATGCGTTATGATAAATTTCACCGTTCGAACAAATCAAACAGCCTTGTACAATTTCATCGTTGCGATCCAAAATCAACTCACCCTTTGGCGCAACCAATTTCAACAATTCCCAAATGTTTCTGGCAAACAATTCGCTGGCGTTGGCACTCAACTCCGATGGCATATTCACCGCACCCACCAATTTCACACCGCCCACCACTTTCACTTTGCCTGCTTCTGTTTGAGAACAGTTTCCGCCTTGCTCTGCCGCCATATCAATCAATACTGAGCCCGATTTCATCAAGCCCAACTGCTCATCATCCACCAAAATAGGGGCTTTCCTGCCAGGTACCAACGCAGTTGTAATCACCAAATCGGCCTGAGCCAAACTCTTATTCACAGCTTCTCTCTGTGCTGCGCGATATTCTTCGGTGGCTTCCTTGGCATAACCGCCTTCCGAACCCACTTCAACACCTTTCACCTCGATAAACTTACCGCCCAAAGACTGCACTTGCTCTTTGGTTTCCGGACGAACATCGGTTGCTTCCACCACCGAACCCAATCGTTTTGCGGTAGCGATGGCTTGCAATCCGGCCACACCCACACCAAAAATCAACACCTTGGCGGGCGTAACAGTTCCCGCAGCCGTCATCAACATGGGGAAAATCTTATCCAAATGATATGCGCCTTCGATCACCGCGCGGTAACCCGCCAAATTCGCCTGCGAACTCAAAACATCCATGCTCTGAGCACGAGAAATCCGGGGAATCGCATCCAAACTCAACACAGAAACACCTTCGGCATTGAACGCAGAAATCAAATCTGCATTGCTGCGATGATACATCAAACTCACCCACAAACTGCCTTTGGGCAACGATTGAGCCACCGCCGCTTCTGGCATGTTGATTTGCACGTACATGGCAGCATCGTTCATAGCGCCGCGATCCACCACCACCGCGCCCGCATCCGTATACATCTCATTTGAAAAATGGGAACCCAATCCGGCACCCGACTCAATCAAAACTTCATTGCCCATCTGTGTCAAACTCTTGGCAACCTGGGGTGTTATGGCTACGCGATTCTCTCCAGCTCGGGTCTCTTTTAATACGGCTATTTTCACAATCGATTTTTAGATTTTGAAGCGAATATACACAAAAAAAGGGGCCTTTCAGCCCCTTTCGATTCGGTTAAACCGGTACAATCTATATTTTACAAAACTTCAACACCACACCGCCATTTTCGATGGTGTAAATTCCTGATTTCAAAGCAGATACATCCAACACACGCTCACCCTTCCAAATCAACGGCAACTCAGCGCCATTCAAATCGTGCATGCGGATGTCTTTTTGATGCTTCACACCCTCCAAAGCCAAAATACCCTCGGCCGGATTGGGATATACCTCAAACCCACTCAACCCCAGCCCATTGGGTTCTTCACTGCCCAAGGCGCCAATGAACCCATCCCTGTATCTCACCTGGTTGGGCGTAAATCTGCCGTTGGTTGGACTCACCGTACCACTGATTTCCATTACGGGAATTCGCTCACTCAACGACAACCATTTGTACGTCAATGTTTTTCTTGGCACCGGAAATTTCCCAAATTGCGATGTAACCGTATCAATCTGATCAACAAATGCGCGCAATCGCAACACATTGGTATACTCCTTATAAGGGGTTTTGATAGTACCCCACCCATCGGCATCATTGTATCGCTTGCCAGCCTGAACCAGCGCAAACAAATCGCCCGGAATGCTAAACTTGAAATTGAAACTGCTCGTATCCTTGTCGCCATAATTCAACGGAAACTGATACACCTCATCCTCATCCACATACATCGCAGCCAACGGAAATCCCGAATATTGATATCCAATACCCTCTGTCTTAAAAACCTTCGTACTGTTGGTGTAAAATGAATACACATTGGTTAATGTGATAGGGCCTGCACCCACCGTATCCGCAGTTTTTTGACCGATCTGTCCGAAAAAATAAAAAGAATAGGGCGTTTTGTTGGCACTGTAATAATTCAACAACTGCTGTCGCTGAGGAGTCATCCCACTAAAATCCCAACTCATGTTAGCACCACCCGTCTCATAATTGCTAGGCAAATCCGTAGGCAAGGCATTCGAATAACGCAATGTATCCCCAGCTTTGGGCATCTGAGACGATGTAATACTTGGCTGAGCCACCAACGCACCGCCAACCAACCCCATCAATACAAAAAACAACTGTTTCATAGATAAACAAATATACAATTTAAGTTCAATTTTGGGTTGTTAATCTGCTTCAAAAACACGATTTTTGCAGAACTTATGGAATATCGTTGGCGAGCAAAATCTACACCCAATCAGGAACAGGTATTGCAGCTTTCAGAAAGCATCCGCGTAAATCCATACATTTCTACCATTCTGGTTCAAAGAGGTATCGACACCTACGAAAAAGCTGAAAAATTCTTCCGCCCCAAACTAGAAGATTTACACAACCCCTTCCTCATGAAAGACATGGACTTGGCCATTCGCCGAATCCAAAAAGCCGTGTCGCAACAAGAAGGCATCCTGGTTTATGGCGATTACGACGTAGATGGCACCACCGCCGTAAGCATCGTTTTTTCCTATTTCAAATCCTTCAACCAGAACATCGAATATTATATCCCCGATCGTTACAAAGAAGGTTACGGAATCAGCAGAACTGGACTTGAATATGCCGCAGCAAAAGGCTTTACCCTGGTCATCGCCCTCGATTGTGGCATTCGCTCAAACGAACTCGTAGACTATGGCAATTCTCTGGGATTGGAAATCATCATCTGTGACCACCACCTCCCCGGCGAAACCCTGCCCAAAGCCGCCGCCATCCTCAATCCAAAACGCCTCGATTGCGAGTACCCATACAAAGAACTTTCTGGCGCAGGCATCGGCTTCAAACTCATCCAAGCCTATAACGAAAAACAAGGCATGCCCACCGAAATGGTGTACGACTACCTCGATATGGTGGCCGTGAGCATCGCCTCAGACCTGGTCGACATTCGGGGTGAAAACAGAGTCCTCTCCTTCTATGGACTCAAAAAACTCAACGAAAACCCCAGCATTGGCCTACAATCACTGCTCGATGACTGTCCGAAAAAAGAGCAATACAACATCTCCGACATCATCTTTGGCATCGGCCCACGCATCAACGCAGCCGGCAGAATTTCAGACGCCAACGCAGCGGTAAAAGTACTCATCGAAAAAGATTATCACACGGCAAAGAAATATGCCAAAGTCCTTTCCGAACGCAACCACGAACGAAAAGAACTCGATACAGACATCACCCGCGACGCCATCGATATGGTGGAAAAAAGCGAACGCCTGCTCAGCAAATACTCCATGGTTTTGCAAGGCGAAGGCTGGTCTAAAGGCGTAATCGGCATCGTAGCCTCCCGCATGGTAGAACAATTCTACAAACCCACCATCGTTTTTTCTCTGAACGATGGCATGCTCACCGGCAGCGCTCGCAGTATCAAAACCTTCGACATCCACGAAGCCATTGGTGCCTGTGGTGATTTGGTGGAGCAGTTTGGTGGACACAAATACGCGGCTGGACTGAGCATCAAAGTAGAAAACTTCGACGCCTTCGCAGATCGATTCGAAGCCATCGTGCGCGAATCAGTCACCGCAGAAGACCTCATCCCCGTGGTAGAATACGATCTCGAAATGGACACGGCACTGATCACTCCGGGCATGATGAAAATCCTCAAACAACTCTCCCCGTTTGGCCCAGGAAATACCATCCCCGTTTTCAGATCCAACAATTTGAAAGCCAATCAAACCGCCAAAATCCTCAAAGATCGCCACCTAAAAATGCAAGTACAAACCCCCAACGGCCCTATGGATTCCATTGGATTTGGCTTAGCAGAACACTGGCCCTCTGTAACCGATAGTCAGATTTTCCACGCCTGCTACTGCATCGAAGAGAATACTTACAACGGAAGAACCAATTTGCAGCTTCGTTTGCAAGACATTAAAACCAATTAATCAAGAATTTCTTATCTTGCTTGGGTGAAACGAAAAAACTTCATCCACACCCTTGGCGCCACCACCCTCGGAGCTTTGGCCATTCGCCCCATTTTTGGAAATGCCCATAGCCTAGGGGAATCCGAAGAAAATCCATCGAACCACGCCAGTGGACATGCTACTACTACCCCACCAAAATCACCTTATATTTTGCCCAAAACTGGCACCTCAAACGCCCCACACAACGAGGCATATTGGGGCGTCATCGCCAAAAACTTCAAAAGACCCGCTGGTTTCATCAATCTAGAAAATGGGTATTTCAGCCACCAACCCCAGGGCACACTGAGCTACCACATCGACGCTGAAACCACCATCAATACCCAGACCAGCCATTTCATGCGCACGGCCCAAACTCAAGCCATTGAGGAGGCCAGAAATGCGTTCGCCGGTTTTCAAGGCCTAATCCCTGACGAAGTGGCCTTCACCCGCAACACCACCGAAAGCCTCAATATCATCATCATGGGCACCCAGTGGCAACCGGGCGACGAAGTCATCATCGGCGACCAAGACTACGGCTCTATGGTTGAAGCCTTTCAACAAACCGTTGCTCGATGGATGGTCCGACTCAAAGTGGCCGAAGTCCCTGTGCTACCCAACAGCGATGCTGAAATCATTCGTGCCTACACCTCAATGATTACCCCGCGAACAAAAATGCTGCACCTCACGCACATGATCAACCTCACCGGACAGCTTATCCCGGTGGTGGCCATTACCCGAGAGGCGAAAAAAATCAACCCCAATATTTTTGTCGTGGTAGACGCCGCCCACAGCTTGGCACACACCCCTATGGACATGTCGGAACTGCGAAACGCAGGCGCAGACGCCATCGGTGGAAGTCTTCACAAGTGGCTCTGCAACCCCATTGGCGCCGGGTTTTTGTTCGTCAAAAAACAAAACATTCGCGAAATTTGGCCCCTCATGGGCGATATCAGTGCCGATCGTACCGATATCCGAAAATTTGAACACCAGGGAACCCGCCCCATCCAATCGCTACAAACCATCGCAAAAGCCATTGAATTTCACCGATTGTTGGGCAGCGCAAGCAAATACAATCGCCTCATCTACCTCAAATTGTTGTGGATTGGCAATAAACAGGCCCTAGAGAATTTTGGCAAAGGCATGGGTATTCTGAACCACCCCACCTACCAAGCCAACATGAATGCCGTAACCGACCTAATGAACATGGACTCATTCAAACTGCTATCCCCGTTGTTGCCATTCAGCAGAGGCGGCGCGATAGCCACAGCAGCATTGAGCGGATACACCCCCACAGAACTCGCCAACACCTTAATGAGCAAATTTGGCATTTTCACGGTGGGCATCGATCACCCAGTCATTCGTGGCGTTCGGGTTACACCGCACCTAAGCAACAGCACCAGCGATTGCATCGCACTAAACAAGGCTTTTACATCGCTCTGCGTGGATTTGATTCCCCATTTGGAACCGGTTAAAAACAAATAATTACGCGAGAAATCAACAGCGCCTTAATTCCGAACCTTAGCTCGAACTATCACGTCGTTGGTGGTATCGACATCCAACAATCCCGCCGTATAAACGGTTTTGTAGTTTTTGAGCGAGAGCAGCGCAGCGCGATTCATGTTGCCATCCCTGCGGGCGTGAAAATTGTCCCACAGAATCACCGACCCTTCCGGAATCCAGTCATGGGCGCCACTGTCTTTGGTATCAACCGACCAGATAGAGAGCGTTCTACTGGCATGGGGCCATTGGTTCACAGGCTTTGCATCCATCCATTCTCCATTGGGCGATGTGGGATGTAACTGCGATTCTGCACCCCATGGATCTAAGTGTTTGAACACATTGATGGCAGGAATTTGATGAACCAAAATTTCATCCTTGCAATCAGGCGATTCTTCAATCCAACTCAGCGCTTGGGCCACGGGCTTATCGTCGTTGTTCCCATTATAAATCACATCGCAGGAAGCCTGCAACTGCCAAGGATAAGGCAAACCGGCACCCGGAAAAGCCAGCAAAAACATACCCACCGAAACCATTCCTTTGAGCAATCGATTGAGAAACCGAATCTCCACCCGCATGATCAAATCCAAACTATACATCGATAGCAAAGCCATCACCGGCGAAACAGTCACAAACACACGCAACAAACCATGAGAGCCCATGGCACCCTTCCACCACAAAATACTGTGCGCCAAAAAGAAAAATCCAAGCAACGGCCACCAAAGCCACAGAGCCATCTGACTATTCGTGGCGGGGGTCTTGCGATTCAATCGCTTCACAATGTAAATCAAAACAAACAGCAACGACACCACACACAATGCCGCAACAATGATCCCCATAATCTCTTTTTGATGCATCGCATAATGCCAAAAACTACCATGTCCGGCATCAAAACCACCATCAACCTCCTGTCGCACATAGGGATTCGCCGCAATGAGCCAATTCCATTTCCCACTGATCAGCGCGCCAACCAA
>CANHGC010000087.1 GCA_947460045.1 Bacteroidota bacterium
ATTGGCTCTATCACAACATGAAAACGGGCAAGTTTGTGTATTTACCGTACGACATGGACAATACCTGGGGCGTGCAATGGGGATTCAGCAACATCGGCAACCGAAACATTCACGATTGGGGCAACAAAGCCGGCAGCGCAGCCCCTCTCACGTACAAATTGTTCGCCATCCCACAGTACAAACGCATGTATGAATTTTACATTCGCGAGCACCTCAAAGACCCGTTTCAAACAGACAGTTTGTTCAAAGAACTAGATTACATCGCCGCGCTCATCGATACCTCTATTCAACAAGACCCATTCTACAACGGCCAACGAAATTCCGATTACGGATTCAATTACAACGATTGGAAAAACAGCTACGCACAAGCCTGGGGCAACCATGTTTCTTGGGGCATCAAACCATATATCGGCACACGCACTACTTCCGCGAAACAGCAAATGATTTTCGCTAAAGCGCAGTATCTTAATGCGCCAATCACAATGCAAACTTACCCAAATCCATGCAACGACTTTGTGATCATTGAGCACGACTTTCTGTCTTCTTGGCAGGGCGATATCACCGTTGAAGCCATCGATTTACAAGGTCGGTCTACCCCATTGGTTTTCGAAGCGATGTCGACCAACAACCAACAAATCCGGATTTCATTGGAAACCCTATACCCTGGATGCTACCACCTCCGCGTGGCCAATAGAAATGCCCAAACTTTACAAACACCCTGGATCACAGTAGTGCACTAAAGTCATCCCATCACGATGGCTGAACAACATGAATCCATTTCAACCACAAAAACGAAATCAACATTTAAAGAGAAATCGATATTAAGACGAAATCAATAACAAAACAAAAGGGAGGGCCATGGCCCTCCCTTTTGTTAGAAATATCGAATCAATATAAAATGTAATTCTTAGTGAGCCACTGTGAAGCGGTAAGTGGTCTTCGAACCGTTAGAAACAACATTCAAGAAGTACAAACCATTGTTCAAATCAGACACTGATGCAGTGATCAAGTTTCCACCGACTGCCAAAGACTGACTACCCAAAGACTTCACCACTTTACCAGAAACATCAGAAATGCTAACCACAACATTGTCTGAAGACAAAGCATACAATTCAACATTTACATTGTCGGTAGCAGGCACTGGATATGCATTGGTAACCAACACATTTCCGATGGTGTTTACTGAACTAAATTTACCATATCTGTTCACGATAACCGCATCATAATTGGCCAAAGTATTGATTTTTGATGCAACTACAGGACGGAAATCAGGGGCTGTTGCGTTCTTAGGATCAACCAAAATCGCGCCTGAAGCGTAGTTCACATCATCAATTTTGTTGGCATTCTTAGCATCACGCAACCAAGCATCCATGGCAGCAGGCGTGTTTTTGCTATCCACTTCAACCAAACCAGTATTGGTAACACCCGCAGCAGACGCAGCAGCTGTGTTTGCAATAAAGTTGTTTCTCAATACATTGGAAGTTTCACTAAAAGTAGACGACTTAACACCAGAAGAAGTCAACACACTGTCACCATCAAACATGATGAAGTTTCTGTAACCCATGAACACAGAGTTCACAACGCTCAAACGACTGTTTCTGCGGATACGAGCGCCTCTACGGAAAGCACCTTTCTGTGTTGCAGTCAGATCATTGTAAGTTTTATCCAAAGGAACTGGACCTACACAAGTAATGTTAGAGAACAAAGCAGATGTCAAAGGCAATTTTCCTGAACCAGCAGCATCGTTATCACTTTCGAATGTCTCTGAAGTTGAAGCACCAGAAGTCGCATTCCAACTCAAATCAAAATAAGCAGTATCCTTCACAGCAATACCGAACTGAACCGCACCGCGATATCCAAAATCAGTATCAAAATCATCGTCTGTGGTTTTGTAAGAAATCAACTTTTTGCAATTCACAGTACCACCAAACCACTCAAACGCATCGTCGTTACCAAAAGAACACTGAACACCTTCGATTTCAGTTTTACTTCCAACAGAACCCATGGTCAATGAGTTCACCTCTTTGTTGGGCTCAAAAGCCAAACCTGCAAATTCGATACGAACATATTTCACAACACCGCTGTTATCGGCATCATCCGTTCCACCAAATTTACCCAAAGTGTTGTCAACAGCTACGTTGTTAAAGCCTTCCAACTGAACATCCAAACCTTGGTTGTTCACCGCCTTACCACACAACACCAATCCACCCCAATCGCCACGATCCCTAGAACCAGCAGCTTTGTTCGATGTCATTACAACTGGATTGGTTGATGTACCGTTTACTTCAATCATACCACCGCGCTCAACGGAAATCAACGCATACAATTTAGGCGTTGCAGTCAAATCTGCAGCACCACGAATTACGGTACCTGCAGGAATTATCAATTTACCACCAGATCGAACGACGCACGTGCTGGTTAACAAATACACCTTCGATGCATCCAATGTCACCGTACCTGTGATGTTTTTGATGCCAGACGCATCGTTCAATGTGGTGGTTTCGGTTGCTACACCGTAAGAAGCTTGTTTTGGGTTCCACTCTGCCCATCCCTTGGTCCAATCTTGACTTGCATCGCTGCTCAAAGCACCTGCATAGTTAACCATTTGGATGAACTGACCGTTCAATTGGCTGGCCACAGCCACAGCAACTGACAAAAAGGTAATTTTTTTCATAGTTTAATTATTCTTCACAAAACTCCTATCCCACACTTACGCCAAATTCACCGCTGAGTTAAACAATGGTTAAGATTATATCTTTAAATTAACAAAGGGGTAACAAACAATTGTCACCCCTTCAACAAACCCCACATTTGTGAGGACAAAAAAATCAATTCTAAAACTTGAAAGTATACGTAACCGTAGCCTGTCTACCGTTGGTAAAGCTGAACAATGTGTTGTCACCGTCTTTATCCGCATCGGTCCATGCCTTGGCATCGTATTTACCATTGTTGTTCAAATCTTGGAAGAAAACCGTTTTCTGAGCCAACAAATCACCCAATGTGAGTTTAACCGTGCCCAATTTTCCGCCTTTACCCAATTCCTTACCAAATTGCAAATCCCACATACTACGGCCAAATTCATAGATATCAGCGCCAAAAGGCTGAATGGCCTGAGCCACACCAATGTAGGCGATACGCTGTCCGATTTTATTGAAACTGGTATTGATCTGCCATCCATTGTGCTCGTAAAACAAACTGGCGTTCACAACATACGGACTCTGACCTTGCAAAGGACGATTGGCCACACTGCTCGAAGCATCGGTAAAAGCCACAGCCGAGCGAATCAACGCAAAGTTTCCGTAGAAGGTCAAATCACGCAACCACTTTACTCCGCGATTCAATGAACCCAAATTCTTACGCATCTCTACCTCCATACCTACGTTGGTTGCCCTAGACTCATTGCCATAAGTAAACGTACGAATCAACGCCTGAGACACATCCAAGCTGATCTCAATGGGATTCAATATCTCTTTGTAGAAAGCACCCACACTGATCATGTCTTGCTTGTTCGTAAACACCTCCCAACGCAAATCCGCATTGTTAATGAAGGCTCTACGCAAATTCACGTTCCCCAAAACCTCAGAATTGATGCTGAAATTATAGAACGCGAAAGGAGCCATCTCTCTCAACTCGGGGCGATTCACGGTGCGATAGTATGCCGCTCGCAAATTGCTGCGCTCCGTCAATGGCGCAATCACGTTCAACGATGGCAACCAATCAATGTTCACACCCAAATCACTCATCACCTTACCCGCTTGTCTGAAATAACTGTTGTTCAAACTCTGGGTAAAACGTTCCACACGAAGTCCATAAATCAGCTTCAAGTAATTCACTTTCTTACCAGTGTTAAACAATGGCAAGTGATTCTCGGCCATCACATATCCCGCTGCCAAAGAACTCTTTCCCTCGTACAAATCCTTATCAACCGCCGTTTTCTCAATCAAATAAATGTTCGATGCCGATATCGCTGAAGCACCCAAATCCTGCTCAGGCAAAGCACTGCTCGGCTTAAATCCACCCACTGGTGCATATACAAATTGTCTGCTCTGAAAATCTCTCACACGATTCTGAACAAACACACCCGTTTTTAACACATGATGCGTTTTACCCAAATCTGCATTGTAACTGTAATCTGTGCTCGCCGATACGTTGGTTTCGTTCATGTAACTAAAAAATCTACCCGTACCCGCATTGAAAAATGCATTCAATACCAACTGTCTGTTCGCAATATCGCCTTCTGGCAACGCATAATTCGCAATCCTGAAATCAGGCACCGCCCTGTAAGTATTTCCATAATTCAACACCCAAGTCAACTTGCTCTTGTCCTTGCCGAAACTGTGCAAACCATTCACCTGACTGCTTATCAAACGATTGAAATTCACTTGGTTC
Source organism: Bacteroidota bacterium (assembly GCA_947460045.1). Lineage (GTDB taxonomy): Bacteria > Bacteroidota > Bacteroidia > NS11-12g > UBA955 > UBA955. Next base: position 4,390 of record CANHGC010000087.1, read on the forward strand.
GAGAAGCCCTCACTGTACATACCATTATCGGCATCCGTTAAACCCGCACGCAAAGTAGAACCCGCATCGTAAGTCAAACTCAACAAATTCCTAAAATCAATCCGGTTCTTTTTATTCAACTTCACACTCAAATTCACCACGCCACCATTTTGCACATTGGTCGTTAAAATGTCATCGTTAAATTCCTTGTACGTATAGTTGGTACTGTAGTCTTTAGACACCACTGTACCCTCACTGCGCTTGGGCGATATCGCATAATTCCAACTCACCAACAACCCCGCTTCCTTCTTACCCAACTTAAATGGCATACCCAAAGAATAAGAGAATCTGGGCGCAGGCATTACATTCACCTGTTTCAAACTCCAATCATTGTTAAACTTCAAAGTCTCACGGGCGTTCAATTCAGGATCTTTCGACGTAGTATGTGGCTCAAAACCCATCTTTGGATCCAATACAGGAATATTACGCTTGGCCGATGGCAAACCCAAATATTCACTACCCTCCAACCCAAATGCATCCATTTGTTGGAAAGTGGTAATGCTGTTATACTGAAAACCGATTGATGCAGTTTGAATGAATTTCTCCGGCACACTCTTCGTGTTGATCTGGATAATTCCACCACCAAAATCACCAATCATATCGGGCGTAGCACTCTTTACAACCACAATATTGTCTAATAACGCCGCAGGAATCACGTCAAACGAAAAGGCTTTGCGATCGCTCTCTGTACTTGGCAAGGGCGCACCATTCAAGTACCCCGCATTGTAACGATCAAACATACCGCGAATGTTGGCGAATTTACCCTCCGAAATCGTAGCACCTGGAATGCGCTTAATGGCATCCGATGTGGTTCTGATGGTGGTTTTTGCAAAATCCTCCGCGCTGATGGCCTCAACCATTCCCGACGATAATTGCTTCGTTTGGATAGCGGCAGCCACTGTATTCTCTTTGGCTTTCTTACGCTTCACAATCTCTGCACCTTCCATCCTCGAGGTTTTAGACATCACGGGATTCAAGAAAAACTCCTTGTCCAACTCTATCATCACAGAATCTTCGAGCACATCGTACCCCTCCGCCTCAACAAATACCTTTCTAGCACCCACCGGCACAGCAAATGAAAACTTGCCTTCTACGTCAGTTACCCCAGAGTCTTGTGATCCAGTAACAAACAGCTTGGCACCCACAAGCACCCTGCCAGTTTCCGACATCACCTTACCCACCAATAAACCTTTACCAGTTTGCGCCGAAACAGTTCCGAAGCCTGCTGCGATCAATATCAATACAATTGCTTTACGTATGGAATTTACCATACTGCAAAATTCAAGAATCAGTGTTACCCCAAAATTAACAGAACTTTACCAAGCGTTAACTTATGGTTAACATTGGGGTTAATCCAATCCTAAAATCGCCACACTATCCCAGCAACCAACGCAACAATCCCAAACCCTTATAAGGCGGATATTTGATCGGCACATCCAACCACAACGGCGATCGCATCACCGACTTCTTGTGACTAAACACTTCAAAGGTTTGTCGGCCCCGATAACTTCCATACCCACTGCCACCCACACCGCCAAAAGGCAAATGGTGATTGGCCACATGCACCAGCGTATCGTTGATGCTCACACCCCCCGAACTGGTCTTCGCCAAAACCTTCGCTGCCCCCGCATCGCTCCCAAAAAAATACAATGCCAACGGCTTTTCATGCGCATTCACATCGGCAATCACCTCATCCAAGGTTTCATAGGTGCGCAAAGGCAAAATCGGACCGAAAATCTCCTCACACATCACCGGCGCACTCCACCCATCCACCGATACCACCGTGGTTTCAATGAATTTCTCAGCGCGTTCTGTCCTTCCGCCCAAAACAACCTCCGCACCCTCCAAATATTTACTCACTCGATCGAAAGATCGTTCGTTCACCATCCTTCCGTAATCCGGACTCCCCAGCATATCACTGCCATACATCTCTTCCAATGCCACCTTCGCTGCATCTATAAATGCCTGTTTCTCGCTGCTATGCACCCACACATAATCCGGCGCGATGCACGTTTGTCCGGCATTCACCGACTTCCCCCAAATCACCCGTTTGGCCGCCGTTTTCATGTCGCAGCCCTTTTCAATGATGGCCGGACTCTTGCCACCCAACTCTAACGTCACGGGTATCAGCTTCTCCGCCGCGGCCTTGGCCACAATCTTGCCCAAAAACGGTCCGCCCGTAAAAAAGATGTAATCCCAATGCTGCTGCAACAACCACTGATTCTCATCAATACTGCCCTGAACCACAAATACCTCTTCCCTTGAAAACGCCTCCGCAACCACCTTTTCAATCACCGCCGCCACCGTGG
>CANHGC010000088.1 GCA_947460045.1 Bacteroidota bacterium
ACCGATGGTACCAAGTATAACAATGATGCATGGAAAATATCTCGTTGGAGATTGTTCGATGATTACAAACAGTTCTTGGGGAGGAGGTATACATCGAGGTTTAAATATACTTTCGATACAATCAGCACCAATAAATTGAGATACATCGTAGAGTCGCAAAAAGGCTGTAGGGATACGCTGGATACCCTGCTGGTTGTGTATCCTTATCCTTTGGCGAAATTGGCCGCATCGTCAAGTTATTTCTGTCAGAACAGTGAAATTACCATGACAGACAGTTCAGTGAGTAATGAGGGTGTTGGATCATCGATTTGGGATTTCGGGAACGGGTTTACCGATACTTCGGCGCCGTATACCACCAAATATAAGTACAAAACTGAGGGTAATTTCAAAGTGCGTTTGATTACAATCACGCCCTTTGGATGTAGAGATACGGTAGATTCTACCTTTGTAGTTCGACCGGCACCGGTCAATAAAATTGATATCAAACAGGTAAATATTTGTTTTAAAAACAACGAGTTTGATTTTACAGACCAATCAAGCATTACAGCTGGCACCTATACCACCGGTTGGACGTATAAGAACAATCAAACAGCAACAACATCGGCCATCAAGGCAGTGAAATTTACCGATACAGGATGGCACCGAGTGATTTTGAAAAATACCTCAGATTATGGTTGTATTGATATCGATACGGTGAAGGTGTTTGTGGCGCCAGAGCCCAAAGCGTATTTTCAAGTCACGGATTCATCTCAATGTTTCCAAGGACACTTCTTTAACTTATCGGATGCAAGTACTGCGCCGAAGAACGCTGTTTTGAATTCTAAGTCTGATTGGAAGTATCAAAATGGTACATACAATTACGCGAAGATCGTTCCGAATAAAACATTCACTTCGCCCGGAAAATATTGGGTTCGCATTATCGCAACAACCGAAGCGGGTTGTAAGGATTCGTTCCAAAGAGAAGTAGAGGTTTTCGGAATGCCGGATGCAGATATCAGCGTGCCAGGAAAACAACAGTGTTTGTCGGGCAATAAGTTCACCTTCAAACAGAGAAATCCATGGACTGGCGCCGGAACGCATGCTTGGACGAGCTCTGATGGCGGAAGTGGTTCTAGCGATTCCTTTGTGAGGTCGTTTGCTGCGATGGGTAATTATCGCGTTTTCCACAGCATCAGCACCGATGATGGATGTTACGATTCTACCAGTGTGGTGGTGAGTTTAGTGGCATCGCCGAAAGCATCATTTACTACGAGTAAGGATACTGCGTGTTTGGGTGGACATCAATTCACGTTTACAGACAATACCGTTTTTGGGTCTACCTATACCAGTGATTGGTCTTTGGGTGACGGTACAAAATCGACCAATAAGAGCATCACGGCAAAAGGCTATTTGGGTGCTGGTAAATACGATGTGAAGTTGGTATTGACGTCGGCTTCGGGTTGTAAAGACTCGGTAGTGAAAAGTGTGAATGTTTGGCCGGTGCCACAAGCGAATTTTGCGGTGAACAACGCAGAGCAATGTTTAACCGGGAATTCATTTGTTACCAGTAATATTACGTCAGAGAATTCTGCAACCGGTGTTGCTTATACCTGGTTGGTGAAAGGGGTGCCTTTGGCTACGGTGAAGAGCATTCCTGCGCAATCACTGCCCGATACGGGTGATTATTTGGTGACATTGAGGGTTGTGAGCGATAAGGGTTGTGGTACGTCGAAATCGATGGTGATGCGCGTAAATGAGCATCCAACTGTGAGTATTACGGGTATGAATGCTTGCGCTGAGGTGCCCATACAGTTTGGTTCCAATGCAAAAGTGAATAGGGGCTCGATTGCGAGTTATAATTGGAATTTCGGCAATGGATTTACTGCTTCTGTGGCCAATCCGCTGATGGCCTATGCCACCGATGGTTCTTACAATGTATCTTTGGTAGTGACTTCTGATAAAGGTTGTGCCACCACTTCTGCAGCCCTGCCGATAACGGTTCAACCCAAGCCGGTGGCTGATTTTGATGGTGAGTATTTGCTTTCGAGGGGTTTAGAAACCGATTGGAAATTTACTTTTAAGGGCAAGAATACGGATACGTATAATTGGTTGTTCCAAGACGGTCAAATGAGCAATTCTGGATTGCCCTTCTTTATGACATTCTCGGGAACAGGCGATTTTAAGGCCACATTGATAGCTAGTAACGCGAGTGGATGTAGCGATACGTTGAGCAAGAACATTTTCTTGAAACCAGAGTTGTTGTTTTATTTGCCCACGGCATTTTCTCCGAACATCGATGGGTTGAACGAGGATTTTAAGCCATTCCAATCATTTGGACTTTCGAAGTATAGAATGACGATTGTGAATCGTTGGGGTGAGATTTTGTTTTACTCAGAGGACCCAGCTGTAGGATGGAAGGGTCTAGATTCGAAGGGTGAGCCTGTAATGGAAGGTCCTTATGCATTCGCGGTAACATTCCGATACATAGACGGGGTGATGCATGCTTACAAGGGGACAGTAACGATTATAAAATAAGACCCATTTGGGTTGGGGGATCTCCCCCATAAACGAGAAAAGGGGCGCCATGGCGCCCCTTTTCTCGTTTATGGGTAACTCTAAATGTCTTTGCTTGTGTTGATTATTTGCGCAATCTCCAAATGAGGATCGCCATGAATATCAAGACAACAATCGCAGCGACCACTGTGAATTGAATACGTGATTATCCCAAGTAGGTCTTAAGAATTTTACTCTTGCTTGATTTGCGTAGGCGACGCAGAGCTTTTTCCTTGATTTGACGTACGCGTTCGCGGGTTAATCCCACTTTTTCAGAGATGTCTTCAAGGGTATGGGCGGCGTTGCCATCCAATCCGAAATAGTATTTCAATACATCACGCTCTTTATCTGATAGGGTAGAGATTACACGGTTGATTTCGTTCTGTAAAGATTCGTTCAACAATGGCATGTCTGGGTTGGGTTCATCGTTTTGATCCAAAACGCCCAACAATGTATTGTCTTCGCCTTCAGCCAATGGGGCATCGATGCTCAAATGACGACCAGATGAACGCAAGGCGTTTTCTACTTCTGAAAGTGATATTTCTAATGATTCCGCAATTTCTTGGGGTGTTGGTTCGCGCTCCAATTCTTGCTCTAGGCGGGCAGAGGCTTGCGTGATTCTTCCCAAGCTACCCACTTTGTTGAGGGGCAAACGAACGATACGACTTTGATCGGCCAAAGCTTGAAGGATACTTTGACGAATCCACCAAACGGCGTAGGAGATGAATTTGAAACCACGGGTTTCATCGAATCGCTTTGCAGCTTTGATGAGGCCCATGTTGCCTTCATTGATCAAATCACCCAGGGTAAGGCCTTGGTTTTGGTATTGTTTTGAAACAGATACTACGAAACGCAGGTTGGCATTTACCAATTTTTCCAATGCGGCTTGATCGCCTTCACGGATTCTTCTTGCCAATTCAACTTCCTCTTGGGCGTCGATCATTGGCACTTTTGAAATCTCGTTCAGGTACTTGTCGAGCGATTTGTTCTCGCGATTGGTAAATTGTTTTGAAATTTTTAACTGCCTCATGTGTACTGTTGTCTATTCTTAAATGGGTTGGGTTACTGATATAAATTCAGCCTTGCAAAAATACAACATTTTATTTGTATCGCTGATAGGCGATTTGTCCTTAACGCAATAATTTGTTGAATTTTTGGCTATTATTTAACCAGCAGTTGATTGGCGATGTTGAATACCGCATATGCGCCGATATAGGCGATCAATCCATAGATAAAAAACAGGGCGATGGGCCATGTCCAACTGCCAATTTCCCGTTTCATCACGGCCATGGTACTCATGCATTGTAGGGCGAAAGCATAAAACACGATCAGGCTGAGCGCGTAAGGCAATCCATACAACGGTTTCCCGGTTTTTGGGTTGATTTGGGCTTGCATTTTTTGGCGGATTCCAGCTTCGTCTTCTTCATTGGATTGGAAGAGGGTAGCCATCGTGCCTACAAAAACCTCTCTGGCGGCAAAGCTGGTGATTAGGGCGATGCCAGTTTTCCAATCGTAACCCAATGGTTCAATGGCGGGTTCAATGGCTTTGCCTAAATGTCCTGCATAACTGGCTTCCAAACGGAGGTTGGTTTTGATCTCGCTTTCGTGTGAAGGGTCGAGTTGCGAGAGAATTACGCCTTCTGTTTCTGCAGTTTTCATCGCTTTGGATGGCCCGAAATTGGACAAAAACCACAATATCATTGAAATGATCACAATGACTTTACCGGCTTCTGACAAAAAGCTCAAGCATTTCAACCAAGCTTGGTGAATGACCGTTTGCAGGCGAGGACGTTGGTAGGCGGGCAGTTCTAGGATGAACTCACCATGCGTTTGTTTGCTTTGAAACAATCTAAAGATGAATGCGAGAATAATGGCGACGATGATGCCCGACATGTAAGCGGCGGTAATCACGAATGTTTGTGCATGGAAAGGTCCCCAGAACTCGGCGAAGGGTATCGCCACGCTCACGAGTAAAACATAAACAGGGAGTCGCGCGCTGCAGCTCATGAGGGGGACTACCAACATGGTTGCCAGGCGTTCTCTTTTGCTTTTGATGCTCCGAGTGGCCATGATGCTTGGAATCGCGCAGGCAAATCCACCGATCAGTGGAATGATGCTTCTGCCATTGAGTCCCAATTTGCGCATCAATCGATCTGTGATGAAAGAGGCCCTCACCATGTATCCCGAATCTTCGAGGATTCCTATGAGGAAGAACAAGATGAAAATTTGTGGTACAAAGACCACTACGCCTTCCAAGCCACCAATGATGCCTTGGGTGACGAAATTGGTGATCATTCCGGATGGCAATAAGGCTTCAACGGTACTACTTAGCCATTGAAAGCCCATTTCGATCCATTCCATGGGTTTGGTGGCCAAGCTGAATACGCCTTGGAACAAGACCATCATGATGAGCGCAAACAGGATGTATCCCATCCATTTGTGGGTGAACCACTGATCCAGTTTGATGGTGATGCTTTTTATGCCCACGGGGAATTTTGTGGTGGCCACGCCAAGTACTTTTTCAATGTTGATATAGCGCCTGAGCGTTTCTTCTGAAAGGCCGGGTAATTTGGTGTTGTTCCAATATTCTTGGAGTCTGTTTGCCAAGTTGGTGGCCTCGCCCAAGAGTTTTGGCGTTCTCGCTTTTTGTAGCAATTCCAGTACCGGGGCGATGTCTTTTTCTTTTCTGGGATTGAAGAAAATACAAGGGATACCCAATTCCTTTTCGAGGGCTTCGATATCTACTTTTACGCCTCTGCGTTTGGCGGAATCGCTCATGGTGAGCACACACACTGCGGGTATTCCGAGCTCGGCCACTTGGGAATAGAGGAGTAAGTTTCTACGAAGGTTTGAAGAATCAATAACCAGTAACAAGGCTTCTGGTTTCTCTTCTCCAAATCCGGCCAGGTGTTGAACCACCAATCTTTCGTCTTCGGATTGGGTGAACAAACTATAGATGCCTGGCAAATCAATCAACTCGATTTTATGATTGAGTATGTTTACTTGCCCTGAAGAAGCTTCAACGGTGGTGCCGGGTAGGTTGCTGGTTTTTTGTGTGAGGCCCGTGAGTCGATTGAACAGTGTAGATTTCCCACAATTGGGGTTGCCTACAAAGGCAATGCGTTTGGGTAAGCTCATGCGATGCTGGTGTCTAAGGGTTCAACCTCGATGAGGGAGGCCTCTTCTTTTCTCAAGCCAAGCAAATAGGTATCGATCCGATACGCGATGTTTGAGCCACCGGCTGATTGGTACAACCGCATGATTTCGGTGCCAGGCACACAGCCCATTTCTGCGAGTTTGAGCGAAAATTGGCCTTCTTTGAGTCCGGCAATTTTGGCTTTTTCCCCCTCTTTGAGCAGGTCGGCTGTGGCTTCCATTGTGTGCAAATTTAGAATGATTTTAAATAACAAACAAGCATTTGTTTTCGGGCGCAGTTCCCATGCTTTAATTTGTTGAATTGACTGCGAAAATCTGATTTAATTTTCATCGAAACACTGACAATTATCAGCGTTTATACAATCTGTGCCAAAGTACACTCAGAGATTTTGATGGAAAATTTCCCAAGCAGCTTCGGCCTGTTTTTGCAACATGCATTTTCCGTTCATCACTGTTGCGCCTCGGTGGATGCAATTTTTCAACAAGGCAGTGGTTTCGGGGTTGTAGATCAGGTCAATCAGCCAATGGGTATCGTTCAATTGTTCAAAAGGGAAGTCTAAGCAATCCTCTGTGTTTGGCCACATGCCCACGGGTGTGGTTTGTACGATCAATGCGTGATTGGGGATGGTTGAAGTGAGCGAAATGGCTTGATTCAATGCCGGATTTACGGGGTTGAGAATTTGACCGCGATGCCAAGTTTGGTTTGGAATGTGGTGTTGGTTTAAGACATATCTCACGGCCTTGGCGCTGCCACCATTGCCAAGAATGATGGCGAGTTTTGGGGTATTGTGGTTTGTGCTTGGGGTGATATTGAGTATTTGTTCCAATGATTTTTCGAAACCAATCACATCGGTGTTATGTCCTACCAAATAGGGCTTTTGGTTATCTAGGTTGAGTTGGATGATCACAGTGTTCACCGCCTGTAAGTGATGTGCGGCTGGTGACAACTCATCTAGGTATGGAATGATGGCGGTTTTGTGGGGTACAGTGACGTTGAATCCCACAAAGG
>CANHGC010000089.1 GCA_947460045.1 Bacteroidota bacterium
ATGGCGGTAAGTGTTTTCGTGATTGCATTCTTATACACCCGCAACAAATACGTTGTGAAAGGGGCTGTTCCAGAGGCAGATGCGGATCAACAGGGCATGGGCAAGGTGCTTTCCAATAAGTTTTATGTGGATGAGGCTTATGATGTGGCTTTTGTGGCTCCTTTGGAAGGTGCTTCAGATACACTCACTCATTACGTGGATGAGAAAGCGATCAAATCGGCTGTTGACGGAGTAGGAAAGGGCGGATTTGGTTTGAGTAAAATGCTCTCTAAAATCCAAAACGGAAACATTGAGTATTATTTGGTTTATATGGTGATAGGAATCGCTTTGTTGTTGGCTTTTAATTTGTTTTAATCATGGAAGTAATCATTATCCCGATCATCGCGTCATTGGTTGTTATAGCCATGGGAAAACGCATTCCAATGTGGCTTTCGGCACTTTTTTCCTTGCTGCCAATCCTTTTAGTGGGAAAATATTTCCAACAAATGGGCGTAGAAGGTGGTTGGAAAACCATTTTTGATCAGCCTTGGATTTCAGACAATATACGATTTACTGTTGGTTTCGATGGCCTGACTGGCATCTTATTGATGCTCACCAATGTGCTTGTGCCCGTGATCATTTTGGGTGGCATTCGCAATGATGAAAATCGCGTAAAGATCACTGCGCTCACGTTGTTTATGCAAGGTGCGTTGAATGGTGTATTCATGGCCCAAGACGGCTTGATGTTCTACATTTTCTGGGAATTGGCGTTGATACCCATCTATTTCATTACACTCACAATGAGTGGGGTAGATGCCTTTAAAATTACCCTGAGATTTTTTCTTTACACCTTCATCGGCTCATTGGCGATGTTGGCGAGCTTGATTTATTTGTTCTTGCACACCGCCAATTATTCATTCGCTTTTGAATCGCTGCGTGCAGTGGAATTGTCGCACACCGAATCTTTGTTTGTGGGTGGCGGTATTTTGTTGGCGTTCTTGGTGAAGATCCCCGTATTGCCCTTTCATTCTTGGCAGGCGGATACCTACACAAACACACCTGCCGCGGGTACCATGCTTTTGAGTGGTATCATGCTGAAAATGGGTTTGTATGGATTGTTGCGCTGGTTTTTGCCTTTGGCGCCGGAGAGCATCGAATTCTATCAACCGTGGGTGATTGGTTTATCGGTGGCTGGCGTACTGTATGGAGCGCTGATTGCCATTCGCCAGAAAGACATGAAACGTTTGGTGGCATTTTCATCACTGTCGCACGTGGCTTTGATTGCTGCGGGTATATTCACCCTGACCGATGCGGGCTTGGAAGGCAGTGTTTTACAAATGTTTGTTCACGGTATCAATGCAGTAGGTTTGTTTTTGGTGATTGAAATCATCGAAAGAAGCACAGGGACAAGAATTTTGGGTGAGTTGGGTGGATTGGCAAAGAACAATCGTTTGTTTATGGTATTCTTCATGCTCATAGCTTTGGGTACCGTGGCTGTGCCATTTACCAACGGTTTCCCCGGTGAGTTGTTGTTGCTGAAATCAGTGTATACATACAACCACAATTTGGCATTGATGGCCGGTTTAACCATCATTTTTTGCGCTGTGTATATTTTCAGAATGGTTCAGTTTAGTATGTTTGGAGAAGGAACTGGTACTGTGGCTGCGCTCAAATGGAACGAAATATTGGCGTTTGGAATTTTAATAGTAGGAGTCATTGGCATAGGATTTATGCCGCAATTGATAATAGATATCGTGCACAACAGTATTGTACAAATAGGACAGTGGGTTTCTGAAGCAAGGGGGGTGATGTCATGATTGCCTTGTTCGTAACCTTTTTTAGCGCAGTGATTTTGTTGTTCGCAGGGTTGAACAAGAAAGAGTCTGTATTTTCATTGTTTGCCGTAGTTTCATTGTTCGTTTCTGCTGCATTGTCTTTTGCCTGCGCAAACCAATGGCTATCGTTTGGCATGTTAGAATCTTGGGTGCCCGCAAATATGATGAGCTTTGGAAAAGAACAACATCTTTTCGCGGCTTTGCTTGCATTCATCACAGGTTTTGTGATCTTGATGTTCAGGGAAAATGAGAATTTGGGTACCGACCAACTTGGACTGATGATGTTTAGTTTGTGTGGGGCCTACATGATGGTTTCATACGAACATTTGGTGATGTTGTTTTTGGGGATCGAAGTGCTTTCGATTCCATTGTTTGTGCTTGCCGGTGCCAACAAACAAAACTTGGCTTCCAACGAAGCTTCGTTGAAATATTTTTTGATGGGTGCGTTCTCAACTGGGATTTTCCTTTTGGGTACCGCGTTTATTTATGGTGGTACAGGTTCTTTGGAACTTGAAATGATGGGTATTAAGCCCAGTTTTATGCATGCGATGAAAGGAATGCCAATTCCAGTGCTGATCAATGCTGGGATCATCCTCATGAGCGTTGGACTGTTGTTTAAAGTGGCTGCAGCGCCATTCCATTTTTGGGCACCCGACGTGTATGAAGGCAGCCCCAATCGCACAACGGTTTTCATGGCTACCATCGTGAAAGTGGCGGCGTTTGTTGCGTTCTATCGGTTGTTGAATACTTTTGGTGGCATCAAAGATTCTTGGGCCTCTTGGTTGACCGTTTTGGGTGGAATGACCATTTTGTGGGGTAATTTGGCTGCGTTGGGACAAAAAAGCGTGAAGCGTACTTTGGCGTTCAGTAGTATTGCACACGCCGGTTATTTGGTGATGTTCTTGCTCATCGCCGATGGCACCAATACTTGGATTTTGTGGTTTTATGGTTTTTCATATGCCATCGCCAGTGTTCTCGTGTTTTCTATCGCGAATCAAGCCTATCAACAAACTGGAGATTTCAGTTTCGATGCCTTCAATGGCATAGCCAAAAAATGTCCAATTGTGGCCGTAGCCCTTGTGATTGGTGTACTTTCTATGGCGGGAATTCCCATCAGCGCTGGTTTCAACGCGAAGTTTTATCTGTTCTCATTCGCATGGCAGCACACGCCATGGTTGGTGGGGATCGGTTTGTTGGGTTCTGCCATCAGCGTGGGATACTACTTCAAGTTTTTCAAACACGCGTTCTTGAAAGAGTCAAACAATGAAATGCAATTCGTGGATCGCGGATTGTTGATCTCTTTGGCGTTGATCATTGTTGCTTTGGGTGCGATGCCCTGGGCCATCTTGAACTTGGTATTCTAATTCCCTTTCGGGGTTCAATCATTGATTGAAATCCCTGGGCCGTGATGAAATCAAAGCTGACTGCTGAAATTACTGGGTTTAGTTGAAGTCTGTTGGTTGAGGAAAATCCAAGACCCTATAATCCTCATCAATTTTATTGAATTTTCCTTGTAACTGCGAAAGGACCTCGGGTTAAAACTGAATCCCAAATTTGAAGACAAACGCGCCAAATGGCATGTTTCTGCTGTAAGTACCGTTGGTTGAAAACCCAATGGATGTCCAAGTGCTCATTTCAGCACCATAGCAATAGCCAACCATCACTACCGGTGAAGATATCCAATCTCTGTTGCCCGTTTCAACATTGAGAACGTTGATTTTTCGGTATTCGGCTTGAAAAAATATCTGGTTTATCATCAACCTAGAAAATCCGAAAACACCTGCGGTTCCAGATAAATTGTTCAATCCCACATGCACACCGCCACCCAGCAACAAACGATCGTTGAAATTGGCCGCTACCTGAGGATCGAATAGCAAATACAACAAATTCTGGTTGCCGTTGGTCATGAATTCCACCCCTTTGTACAACTCTATGTTGTCTGTAATACTCGGTCTGGTCTCGTAATCATCAATGAATGTGTCTGTATTGGCGTTTCGATTCTTCTTGCTTTGTGCTTGGCTATTAGGACTTTCTGTTCGTCCATCAATGCCATCGTATTGGGCATAAGCGCTGCCACTCACAAAGAGGAGGATAAAAACTGTAAAACCTTTGATGTTTATCATGGCGAAGTGCTTGTTTACCCGCAATTATACGCGTAAAATTGTAACTGTTTAGGCAACCATGTCAAAGATTCATAATTTCTCTGCCGGTCCATCCATTTTGGCGGAGAGTGCTTTCGAAAAGAGCATTCAGGACATCAAAAATTTCGCCGGTACCGGCTTGAGTATTTTGGAAGTTTCCCACCGCGGAAAAGAGTTTGAAAAAGTAATGGCTGATACGGTAACGCTCGTGAGAGAGTTGCTGAATGTGCCCGAAAATTATGATGTCTTGTTTCTACAAGGCGGCGCAAGCACTCAGTTTTTTCAAATCCCCATGAATTTCCTCAAAACCAAAGCCACCTATACCCAAACAGGTACATGGGCAAGCCGCGCAATCATTGAGGCACAAGGTTTTGGACATACCGAAGTGTTGGGCTCTAGTAAATCTGCCAATTTCTCTTTCGTTCCCAAAGATTATACAGTACCCGCCGATGCAGACTATTTTCACTGCACCAGCAACAATACCATCTTTGGTACCCAGATGAAATCTTATCCAAACTGTGGTGATGTGCCATTGATTTGTGATATGAGTTCAGATATCTTCTCCAAGCCTGTGGATGTTTCTAAGTTCGCCATGATTTATGCGGGTGCTCAGAAAAATATGGGTCCTGCCGGTGTAACCTTGGTGATCATCAGAAAAGATATGTATCAAAAAGTGGCGGATCGACATATCCCCACCATGATGAAATATAGCATACATGCCGAAAACGACAGTATGTATAACACCCCTCCAGTGTTTCCAATTTTGGTTTCAAAATACAATTTGGAATGGATGAAAGCAGTGGGTGGTGTTGAAGCAATGGCTGTGAGAAATACCGCCAAAGCAGATTTGTTGTATAACGCCATCGACAATAGCCCATATTTTAAGGGTACATCGGCCATCGAAGACCGCTCTCAAATGAATGTGTGCTTTGTTTTTGAAGAGGAACATTTGCATTTGGAAGAAGCATTCAACTTGGCGTGTAAAGAAGCCAATTTGTCTGGCTTGAAAGGACACCGCTCGGTGGGTGGATATCGCGCTTCCCTCTACAATGCATTGCCCATTGAGAGTGTGCAGGCTTTGGTAAATGTAATGGAGAATTTTGCGTCATGAGAGTATTGGCCAATGACGGCATCGACGCCGCAGGAAAGCTGATTCTCGAATCAGCAGGTTTTACGGTAATTACCGATAAAATTGCACAATCCGATTTGTCAACGCAAATTGGTGATTTTGATGTTTTGATAGTAAGAAGTGCCACGAAAGTGAACGCGGAAATCATCAACGCGTCCAATCTAAAGTTGATCGCAAGGGCGGGTGTTGGTTTGGATAACATCGACATGAAAGCTGCCGGCGAGAAAAATATCCCAGTGGTGAATACGCCCAACGCGAGTTCACGCTCCGTAGCCGAACTGGTATTTGCTCATTTGTTCTCATTGTCGAGATTCCTCCATAAAGCCAATCGTGAAATGCCCCAAAATGGCATCGATGGGTTTAAAGAAATGAAGAAAATCTACTCTGAAGGTTTTGAACTGATGGGTAAGAAGATCGGTATCATTGGGTTTGGAAGAATCGGTCAGGAAGTGGCAAAAATGGCGATTGGATTGGGGATGGAAGTGTTGGTGTATGATTACAAGCAAAGAGAATTCGACCTCGTAATCGCCCTGAACAAAGCCTATCAGTCAAACAATTTCCAGGTAACAATCAAAGGACAAACATTGGAAACAGTATTGTCTCAATCCGATTGCATCACCGTTCATACTCCCGGAAGCGCAGAAGTCATTGGCGCTAATGAAATCAGTCAAATGAAACAAGGTGCGGTGTTGATCAATTGTGCCAGAGGGGGTGTTGTAAACGAACAGGCATTGGCTGCGGCTTTGGAAAGTGGACAAATATCTTGCGCGGGTGTGGATGTGTTCGAAAACGAACCGCCTACCAACGACCTCATGTTGTCGCAATCCAATTGCAGTTTATCGCCTCACATCGGTGCGAGTACCAAAGAAGCCCAAGAGAGAGTAGGGATTGAATTGGCGGAAAAGATTTCAGGGTTTTTTAAATAAATTTTTGTGTCTCAGCTGAAGGTTTGTACGTTTTCTGCCCTCATTCCGGTGAAGGATAAACAACAGAGCATACCAACGTATGGCTCGGGTAAACGACCACAAACCGAATTGGAATCATTGGCAAAAACCGATGAAGATAGTTATATAAGGGTTGTAAAGCCCCAGTACTTAGATGCTCAAATTGAGCAAGGTACAGATGCATTCTATCAAGCCAGTCAAAGTCATTTGAATCGATTGATAGCATCTCACTCGTTGGAGAGAGTAGAAAATGTGATGTTTTTGTACGAGCAAGTGCAGCCGGGTGTGAAGCCATTGAGGGGACTCATATTGGCGGTTGATGCTCACCAATGCATAGATGGATCTGTCAAAAAGCACGAAAATGTGCTAGCAAGCAAGGCGTCTCGCTTGGTAAAGCACATCGCTGCGCTCAATTCCATCTCTGAGCCCGTTTTGCTGGCGCAAAAAATGCCAACTTCCGTTTTGGAAATATTGCATCAAACAAAAAATGAGGAGCCACTGATAACCACCTTGGATGTGCTTGGATTTGAACACAAGATATGGCCATTGAGTTTGCAAGAAGTGGATTTGGTGATCTCGGTGTTTGGTGAATTTGATTCATTGTATATCGCCGATGGACATCATC
>CANHGC010000090.1 GCA_947460045.1 Bacteroidota bacterium
AAAACCAACGCCATCGCCTCGTTCATCGACCCCGTAAATCGCTTGCAATCATCCAACAGCCACGATTCGATGCCCGCCGCCTCCATCACCCATCGCTTCAACTGAACCATCGTTACCCAACCGCCCGACTTACTCATCGCCTTGACCCTCCCGCATCATCACCTCGGCAACCCCCGCATTCAATCCGTAACCACTGCGCAAATGCCGTGAAAAAGCATCGCTGAAACCATGGGTTACGTACACATTCTCAGCACCCGTGGCCAATACCGCCCCCAACAACTGCGGCCAATCGGCGTGATCACTCAACACAAACCCCTGATCCACACCACCCCAATCCCGCGATTTTTTCACCGCCATCCACCCACTGCAATTGGCCACCGAAAACCGCTCCAACCCCCGCATCCATGGGGATTTTATGGCCGCTGGCGGACAAACGAGCATCGCTTCAGACAACCCACCATTGCGATACACAACAGAATCCAACCCCCTCGAACCATCCACCCAAGTGCCAAAATCAAACCCCGCCGCCGCCAACACCTCATTGGTCTCTGAAATCGTGGAATAACACACCACATCGCCCACACCCCGATCCAAATACTTCATGATGCGCTGCGCCTTGCCCAGCGAATAACCCAACATAATACTCGTAATGCCCCGCTCCGCATTCCCCCGCCACCATGTATTGATATCGCCAAAAATCTCTATTTGAGGCCGCCACTGAAAAATTGGCAACCCAAAAGTACTCTCCGTAACAAAATGATGACACCGCACCGGTTCAAATGCCGGCGATAACCCATCCGCCTCCGTTTTGTAATCCCCCGCAATCACCCACACCTCCCCGCCATACGAAAGCCTTACCTGCGCACTCCCCGGCACATGCCCCGCAGGAAATAAGCTCACCTCAACCCCATTCATCACAACCACCTCTCCATAGCCCACCCCTCGCACCGCAATGTTTCGGCCCAACCGCAATTTCAATACCCCAACGCCATCGGTATGACATAAATACTGACCCATACCAGGCCTCGCATGATCGCTGTGGGCATGCGTCACAACCGCCCTGCTTACCTTTCGCAATGGATCGATGTACAAATCCGCCCGCTCACAATAAAAGCCAATGTCTGTATATGTCACCAACGCCATCCCTTCAAATGTCCGATATTTTCTCACACCGAAAGTCAGAAATTTTCGTTCAATCCACGGCACTTTCCTATGCAAAAACAAAGGGTTCTTGGCAAAAAAGAGTTAATTTGCAACCCAATATTAAGTTATGAAAAAACGCATTTTAAGTTTGGCCTTGGCATTCTCAGCCCTTTTCCAACTGAGAGCCGATGAAGGCATGTGGCCGCTCACCCTGCTGCAAAAGATCCAAGATCCCATGCAAGCCCGCGGATTGAAATTGTCTGCCGAAGACATCTACTCCATCAACCAAGCCTCTGTGAAAGACGCCATCGTTCGTTTGATGAGCAAGCAAGGCCGCATGTTCTGTACCGGAGAAGTGATCTCCAAACAAGGACTGTTCCTCACCAACCACCACTGTGGTTACGGAGCCATCCAAGAACTTTCTACCAACCAAGACAACATCCTGAAAAATGGTTTCTGGGCCGCCAACCAACAAGCTGAACGCCCCGCCAATTTCAACATCGGTCTTTTGCGCAAAATTGAAGACGTGACCACCCAAGTGCTTGCCGGCATCCCCATCAACCAAGATGAAGCCGCCCGCGCCAAAGCCGTAGCCGCTCAAATCGCCAAAACCAAAGAAGCCGTGATCGCTGCCCTCGGCGAAGAACGCAATAACTACGTAGTGGAAATCTCATCGTTCTACAACGGCAACCAATTCCTTGCGATGTTCTACGAAGTATACCGCGACATCCGCCTGGTGGGTACTCCCCCAGAAAGTGTAGGTAAATTTGGTGGCGAAACCGACAACTGGCGTTGGCCCCGTCATACCTGCGATTTCAGCATGTTCCGCATCTACGCGAACCCAGGCAACAAACCCGCTGATTTCAACCCTGCCAACAAACCCTTCACACCCGCCCATCACCTGCCCATCAACATCGGTGGCATGAAAGAAGGCGATTATGCCATGATCATGGGCTACCCAGGACGTACCACCCGCTACACCTACAGCGAAGGCATCAAATACCTGGCAAGCAAAGAACGTCCGATGCGCGTAGAATTGCGTCGCGACATCATGGATGTGTACGAAAACTACATGAAGCAAGACGAATCTGTACGATTGATGTATTCGGATCGTTTGGCCGGTATCGGTAACTATTGGAACAAATTCAACGGTGAAGCCCATGATTTGGCCAAGCCCGATGGCTTATACGAAACCCGCAAAAATGCCGAGTTGGCGTTCGAGCGTTGGGTGCGTGAAAACAAAAAAACCGACGTTTACGGTGACGTAACTTCACTTTACGATGAAGCCTACCGCGAACTATACACCTACGGTTTGTACCCCGTGTACTTGCAAGACGGTATCGCCAACAGCCAGCCCATGAGCTTCGCCATGTCGTTCAAAGGTTTGGCCGATGCACTGAAAGCCAACCCCAAAGACACCGCCATGTCGCGCGCGATGTTGCGTGGCATCGATGAGATGTACAAAGAATTCTACCCAACCATCGAAAAAGAAGTGTTGGCAGTGGTATTGAAACACATCTACGAAGATTTGGATCCCGCCATGTTGCCCGCCGATTTAACCGCGTTGGTAACCAAATACAAGAGAAACTACACCGCCATTGCCGAAGCCATCTTCGCCAAATCCATCTTCACCAGCAAAGAGCGCATGGCCAAATTCTTGGGCAAACCCTCTGCCAGTAAGTTAGAAGCCGATGTGTTGTACAAAATCACCAATGGCTACTTGAACAAATTGCGCGTAGACCTGAAACCCGTGTACGATGGCATCAACAGCAAACTCGATCGCGCCAACCGCTTGTTCTTGTCGGCTCAGTTGGAAATGTCGGCCAACAACAACATCACTATGGCCCCCGATGCCAACGGTACCATGCGTTTGACCTACGGAACCGTGAAGGCCTACGACGCCCGTGATGCCGTGAGCTATTCTTATTTCACTACTGCCAAAGGCATTTTGGAAAAATACAAAGCCGCAGATTTTGAGTTCGACGCCCCACAACTTTTGTTGGCGTTGATTCGTGCCCGCGATTTTGGACAGTATGCCGACAAAGACGGTGAGTTGCACACTTGCTTTCTGTCAGATAACGACATCACCGGTGGTAACAGTGGTAGTCCTGTAATGAACGCCAAAGGCGAATTGATCGGAACTGCGTTCGATGGCAACTGGGAAGCGATCAGCTCTGACTTCGCGTTCTTGCCAAAAGTTCAGCGCACCATCAGCTTGGATGTTCGCTACACCTTGTTCATCGTAGAAAAATTGGGCGGCGCCAAGCACCTGATCGACGAGATGACCATCGTAAAATAATTCAACAAACCTCTTTAACATAAAAAAGGGCTTCCTCGCGGAAGCCCTTTTTGTTTGAGCTATTTGTTTCTTGGATCTGACCGCAGGGAGCAACTAACAACACCCACAGTATCCTTGAATCCTTTTTTATTAACGGTTGCGTGAAAACCAACCGCCCTTTGACTTTTCTTCTGTCTTCTCTTCTACCCTCGCAAACGAATTTCCATTCATCGATCCAATGTTTGTAGGGTTATTCACTGAGGTATTTGAACTACTTGAGCCAACAACATCGGTAATCTTTGATGGAGTAGAATCAACAACCAATGTATCTTTCAATTGCTTTTGTAAAGTTCCCACCATGCTAACAAATGTTTCTTTGGAGGCACGAACCTTAGAAATGGTATAGCAACCCATCAACTGACCCACAATAAACAAAGCCATGGAGCGCGCATCCGTTTGGTTCTTCAATTCTCCAGCAACCCTACCGGCCATGATGGCCTTCTGTATGATTTTTACTTGAACTTCATTCACCACCTCCAATTTCTGACGAAATAAATCATCCGAATGACTCATCTCCAAAATCATATTTGTTAATACATCTCCACGTTTGATACTTGTCTCTGTGGCTTTTGTTTTTTCTTGTTCTAAAGCCGCAATCAAAGCATCCGCTACACCCGTCTCAATTTGAGACAAACTGGCCCATTTCTGTTCGTAATATGGCAACATCACTTCGTCAACCACCGCATATCCCAATTCAGATTTATTGGGGAAATAATGGTAAAACGCGCCTTTGGTGATTTTTAAACGGGCAATTTCTTTGTCGGTTCGCAAAGTCTCAAAACCCTTCGATTGAATGGCTTCAAAGCAACGTTGCAAGATCAATTGTCGTGTAGATGTGCTCATAAGGGGCACAAATATACCAACAAGTTTGTTTAAATGTTAACAAAGTGTGGAAAACGCAAATATTTTTAGCAATATTCTGTATAACAACCACTTACAAATAAAAAAAACTCCCCAAAAGTCCTAACATCGCCCTAAAAAACGCCCCGTGGTTGTCCAATATTACAGTGTCTAAGGCTTCAATCTGCCATACATCCGTGGGAATGGAATGCTCTCGCGTACATGCTTCAATTTGCACACCCAGGTAACCAAACGCTCTAAGCCCAACCCGAATCCCGCGTGAGGCACCGATCCGTACCTGCGCAAATCCAAGTACCATTCAAACGCCTCCATCGGCAGCTGATGCTCTTCAATCTTCGACGTCAACAAATCCACATCCGTCTCCCTCTCGCCGCCGCCCACAATCTCTCCGTACCCCTCAGGCGCCAACACATCCACCCCACGCGCAAAACGCGCATCCTCCGGATTCCGCTTCAAATAAAACGCCTTCACCTCGTGTGGCCAATCGTATACCATCACCGGACGGTCAAACAACCTCGTCAAAACCGTCTCGTCCGATCCCCCAAAATCATCCCCGTACTGGAAATTCTTCGCACTGCCAATCCACTGTGGGATATTGCGCAAATCCTCCTCCACGTCCGACTTCTCCTGTTTCAACTGCGTAATCTTCGTTTGATGGAAATTGATCTCCCCCTTCTTCATCCCCGGTGTGGCCACCTTCGCCTCGCGCTCCGCAATCTCTGCATCAATCGCAGCCAACTGCTGCTCGCAACGCAACAACTCCTCCTCCAAACTCTTGATGCTGTTCACCCCATTCACGTCCTCCTCACCCTTGATGATCCGCACAGCTTGGTCGTAAGTCATCCGGGGGAAAGTCCCCAAACTGCTCTTCAACACAGATACATCCCTGCCAATGGTCTCCAACTCGTGCTCGCACTTCTCCAACACCTTACCCACCACATGTTGCAAAAAACCCTCTATGCAATCCATGTTTTGGAAAATGTCGTAAAACGCCATCTCAGGCTCAATCATCCAAAATTCTGATAAATGCCTGCGCGTCTTCGACTTCTCCGCCCTAAACGTAGGTCCAAACGTATAAATCCTTCCCATCGCCATGGCCATCGCCTCGCCGTATAACTGTCCGCTCTGACTCAAAAAAGCCGGCTCGCCGTAAAAATCAGTTTCAAACAAAGTGCTGGTACCCTCACACGCGTTGCCAGTAAAAATGGGGGCATCCATCTGCACAAAACCCTGTCCCTGAAAATATTCATGAATCGCAAAAATGATGGTGTTGCGAATGCGCATGATGGCCCACTGACGGGTACTGCGCAACCACAAATGGCGCTGATCCATCAAAAACTCAATGCCATGCTCCTTCTTGGCGATGGGATAATTCTCCGATACGCCCACAACCTCCACCGAAGTCACCTGCAATTCCACACCGCCCACCTGCTTCTCATCGGCCAACACCAACCCCTTCAACACCACGCTGGTTTCCAAACTCACCGATTGCGCTGCTGCCAAATCCATTTCACTGGATGAATCGGCGGTGACAACGCACTGACAAAACCCGGTACCATCACGCAAGATGATAAATACAATGCCCTTGCCCTCGCGCTTATTGGCCACCCAACCACGCAAAATAACCGCTTTGCCAATCTGGCCTTTCAAGTCCTGGATAACCGTGGATGGTGATGTAAAATCTGGTGTGCTCATGTGTTTACGCTTGTTTTGAATGCTTCGCTAGAAAACTTCTTGCACAAAGATAAGAAAAGGCTTTAAAATTTTTGGCACGATATTTGTTATTAGGGCGTCCTTGCCTATATTTGTGTTATGGCCCTCAAACAAGAGTTATCGCAAAAGTTTCTGCAAAAGCTGAGTCCCCAACAGATTCAGTTCATCAAGCTGCTGCAGCTCAACACCCAAGACTTTGAGGAAAAGGTGAGTCAAGAGCTCCTCGATAACCCCGCCCTTGAAAACCTAGAAGGTGTGGATGATGGCATCGACTACCGCGGTGGCGACGAACGGAACAACGAAATTAGCAAAGAGAAATCCGACGAAAACAAAGAAAGTTACGACGCAGAAGACCTCAACGTCAACAGCGATTTTGATGAATACAGTCACGACATCAACGTAGATGAGCTGTTGCGTGCCGGTGGCGACGACGATTACGGCAGTTTTCGCATGGGGGAAGATTACAACAACGAAGAGCAGCGCGACATGCCCATGGCGGCGCAAAGCACCTTCCACGAATACCTCTACGAACAAGCCCGCGCCATCTTCGAAGACCAAGAGCTAGAACTCGTTTACCACCTCATC